>NZ_DBMACV010000079.1:0-15642 GCF_057861905.1 Phocaeicola sp.
ATTTTTCTTTTAATACTCTGCTCAATCGGGGATAATATAACCCAACTATCAAAAGATTCAAAACGGCATTCTACTGACTGTTGCTGAACAAAATCGCTCAAATTCTTTAAGCTATCTTTGTTCAGTTTGTCAGTAACTGCACAGCGTGTTTGATATTCATTCTTTTCCTTGCCGAAAATCAGGATATTCGTATCAACCGTAGCATTATCAAAAATCTTTACTCCAGCAAAATCAATTAAGTATTTAGGATTTGTATGCTTTGCGAAGAATCCTCTCGTTTTTTCTCCATATCCTGCACGCATCCATTTATTGGATGTAATAAAACAGAGATGCCCTTGTTGGCATAAAAGCTGCCAACCTTTTTCATAGAACAAGCAATAAATGTCGCCAGTCTTAGCAAATGTCTGGAATCGGCAATCTTCATATAATTTTGCCAACTCTCCACCATTATTCTGTAATTGGATATATGGCGGATTGCCAATAACGATGTCAAATCCGTTTTTATCATCATCTCTGTTAAATACATCACTAAACCAAGTATGCCAGAGGAAGAATTTGTTATTCTCAGCAAGATTGATTTTCTTGAGTTGTTCAAGAATTACAGGGTCGTAAGCCTGTGCCTCCAACTGTTTGTTGATGGTATCGGAAATATCTTGCTGTAACTTTACCTTTCTATCGTGGTCGCTACAAGAGTAATATGCCATTAAAAGCTGAAATACCCTTTTTTGCAAGCGATTTTTCTCATCATCGAAAAGTGTGATTTCTCCTTTATCTTTCTTATGCCCTTTCTCATAAGTGAGTTTGCTCAAATCCACTCCCATAAAACTCTCGATTAGTGAGTTTCCTTGCATAATCTTATAATCAAGGTTTGGCAATGGCGATGGTGTTTCCTCATCAACCACAATTGAGAGCCAGAAACGCAAACGGGCAATATCAACAGCCCCTTTCTCAATATCCACACCATAAATATTGTTTTGGATAATGCTCTTCTTTATTTCGGCGCGGTCGTAACGCTCGCCGCTCAACGCTTCACGACAATGCAACAATTCATTAAGCAACCCCATAGGGAATGCACCCGAGCCGATGGCCGGGTCACAAATTTTTACTTCTTCAAGTGCAGTAAGTAGTTTAGGCTTCTTATTATCAGGAATATCCACAACTCCTTCTTCGGGCGAAAGAACAAATTGGCGAATCTTCTCTTTTGCTATACTTGTATTGGTTTCAAGATAAGCGATGAGAGATTCCTGACACATATAGCGTACTATCTCTTTCGGGGTATAGAACGCTCCTTTATCCTTGTTGTCTTCAAGCAAGTTCTCGAAGATTTTACCCAACATTTCAGGGTCAACACCGACCTCGGCATCATTAGGGTCGTTTTCGTCAATGGTAAAGTTGTATTCACTGAAGAATTGGAACAGGCGTTTGAAGTAATCAGCAGGGAAACGGCTTTCAGGCTCATCCTCCTCATCACGCTCAAACAAACCGCCATTGAGGTATGGAATATCTTTCCACTCATCAAGCAGTGACTTATCCCAACCGTAATCAGCGAACAGAGCTTCACGCTCGGCTGGTTTAGTGTTCAGGATACCGAAAAATAACGGTTCAAGCACCGAATCAAGATAATCGTCCTTATACGGTGAGTTCTTAAACATATTCTGCATATAGTTGAGGTCTCCACACATCCATCCTTTGCGTTGCAAGAAGTGCAGGAATGTGATTCGTCCCATCATCTTCTTCACATAGTCACGAATCTTCTTCTCGTTATGGTTAAATGCCTGCATCAATGCAGTGTCAGGCTCGCCAAGTATTTTTTCTTCCCACTTGCTGCCAACCTTGACAAAACGCTTACCCGTAATATATTGGATAAAGTCGGCATATTGCTCACGGTACTTGTCGAAGAATTCATCAGAGAGGGCTTCAACGGAAAATGCAGTTTTTAAATTCTCAAACGATATGCCTTTCTTCTTTAAGAAATTGAAACGTTCGATGGGTGTCCTGTACAACAAATCATCACTGCCGAATACGTATGTGTATCGTTTAGGCGATGTCGCTTCACCCTTAATGTCACAAATAAATGACAAACGCCAATGGTCGCCACTGTCAAATACAACTAATGCCGCATCAAATTCTCCCCAAGTGGGATTGATGAATGATTTTACGAGATTGCGAAGTCCTATACGTTTGTTTGCGACAGAGCCTTGACGGATATTATAGTGGAACAAGCCTATACGGTAGCTGTCGGAAGTGTTTATGTTTCCTAAATAATAGCCTTCATCCGAAGTGCTCTCAATTATTCTTTCGGGTTTCTCTTTCAATTCGCTTGCATTGAAAAAATATTGCAAAAAACTGTACCATTGTGCCAAGTTGAATGATGATTGGAACAGGTTTCTTAAACTGTCTGAAGTATATATAATTGCCATAGTGATATTTACTTAAAGGATTCTGAAATAATAATTTGTGGATTGGAAATGTCTTGTGCATCGTGGCGTTGCTCCTTGTTCATGGTCCGGTACTCGCCAATCAGTTCCGAAATTCTGTTTTGTAAACCATACTCGTCTTGCTTCATCCTTGCACGGTCGTTCCTGTATTCACGAGACAAGGCTTTCAAGTAACGAGGCAGCTGGGCATAGATACCTTCATTGATATATCCCATCAGCACATCGCATTGCGATTTCAATTCACTGTCGGTTGTTATCTGCTTGATGGTACGCAAGAACTTGTTGGCTTCAAGCGAAGTCTTGTCAAGGTCGGAGCGGTTGATTGATGATGTATCGGCTGCCTCCACATATTCGGTCGTATATTGAGCCAATGCACTGTTTACGTGCTTGTAGTGCTGCTCTTCTTTGGAGAATGGCACAGGCTGTTCTTCGGGTTTCGCTTTGAGATATTTTACCGCTTCAAGAAAGTCGATAACCTCTACACCGGTGGCTGTTGCCAAATAGAACTCCGTCTTGACATTGGAAGAAACAAATATAATAGACTTACCGCTATGCTTTCCAGTATCACGCATTACACGGCTCTTCATTGGCAGTGCCTTGATTTTGTGATACAGTTTGCGGTCGCTATTATAGAGTTCACGCACCTCACGCAATAGGGCAATTTTCTTGTCAATGCTATCCTTTACATTGTTATCGAACATCCGGAACTCCTTTACAATCTCCTCTTTGGAGTAGATTTGTGCATCTTCGCCAAATGCCGAATGGAAACCTTGCAACTTGACAAGGGCATTCTTATATAGCTGAATTTCTTTATCGCCCTGTTGAGACGGGTAGAACATATAGTTGTAAATGTTGGGAGCAACCGAGCCGATACGGTTTACACGACCGATGCGCTGCATTAATCGGGTAGCGTTCCAAGGCGAATCGTAATTGACAATTACATTGGAGCGATGCAAGTTCACACCTTCCGCCAACACATCAGATGTAATGATGATGTTGTACTCCATAGACTCGCAGTCAAAGTTTGCATCAAAATTCTCCTTGATGGTCTGCCCCAAACGGTTGCGGTTGGCTGCCGTAACCATCAAAACATCGGAACGACCGATTTCCTTTGTAAGTCTATCGTACAAATAATTCAGTGTATCCACGCTCTCTGAGAACAACACAAGTTTGCCCGATGGATTTATCTCTTTATCGAAGAAGTTATGGGTAAGGTTTTCTCGGAACTTATCGAATTTTGGGTCGTCATTCTCTTTCTCCCAATCAGCATTGAGTTGCTCCAATATATCACGGTCATGGTGGAGCATTTCAAGAAATTCAGAAGTGAATGCATCGGCAGGGAAGAGAATATCCTCAACTGCATATCCCTTGGTAATGGCATACTCGATAATCTCATCAAGCTCCATATTCTTTGCTTGCAGGTCTTTTACCTTCAAGTCGGGAGCAATGATAACTTTGTCTTCCTCGAACATCTTAATCATATCGGTTGTGATACGAAGAAGTGTACGGAGCGATTTTTTGAAAGCATAAAAACTACTTTCCAATCGCTTCACCATGTGGACACGATAGATTCCGGCCAATGTCTGACCGATATGTACGGCATTCTTGTACCTGTTACGGTATTCTGGCTTCAAGAATTCCACCGCACGATAACGGGCATAAGTCAGTCCCTTACCCTCCGGATTTTCATCTGTTTTTCCATCGGTCAATTGTTTCAACGTTTCGTAGAAACGATTACTTGTGTCGGAATCCATCACGTACTCCAATTCGTTAGGTGGCAGAATATTGGGGAATATGATGCCTTGCGACCTGATGTCTGCCCTATAATCAGGGTCATTTAGAATGTTGTTGCGTGTACGACGAACTGTTACCTTGTCGATAACCTTACTGCGGATTTGCTCATATATTTTATCCACTTCGGATGTAACATCACGCTTATCACGTTCACGCATCAATCGCTTGTACTCCAAGATATATTCCGAGAAGAAGCCTTTGAGGTTCGGAACTCCATCAATGGTACAGCTCTGGCTGTTTTGGAACAGCAACAATTGATTCTGTAAATCGTCGGGACGGTTATTGAGTGGGGTTGCTGAAAGAAGCATCACTTTCTTTTGCGAACTCTTCAACAAGCCCATATTCATGCAAGGAGACTTGCATATCTTCTGTAGTTCGTCATACTTGCCCGAACTGTCGCTACGGAAACCGTGCGCTTCATCGACAATAATCAGGTCAAACTCTTCTTTATCCTTGTAGTTGTTTTTACTTTCAAGGACTTTGGACAGACTGCCATTGGTGACAAACTGTGCTTTTTTGTAAATGCCGAACAACTTGAATGTATTTCTCCAGTTGTCTTCCAAAGCAGGAGGATAAACAACAAGGATATTGGTGTTTTTGCCGTTAGCCTCTACAAATCGCTTGGCTATCATTGTGGCAATCATTGTCTTTCCAAGACCTACAACATCGGCAAGGAACAAACCGTTATGCTGCATCAGCATTTGATAGCCTTGAATAACGGCATCTTTCTGATATTTCAAATCCTTAACACCATCGGGCAACTGAATGGAAAAATCATCTTCCACTTGGTCGCCAAAAGTATCGATAAGCACTTTGATATAAAGCTCGTACGGAGTTGGCTGATAACCCAAGTATGTCTTTTCCTTGTACTTGTTAATGTCATCTGCGGTAAGGGGAACAGCCTCGTTCCATAAAGTCCAAAATTCATCGGAGCAATACTTCACATCGTCAAAGTCTTTCATCGCCACATTAAGTTCGTATTGTGGCGGTTGCTTAATTCCTAAACCAGAATCAGAGATATTTGAAGAACCCATAATAACCCAACCATCGCTGTGTTCACTATGATTCTGTGGTAAACAGAGATAGAATTTGGCGTGCAGGTTTTTGGTAGCGTGGATACGCATCTGTAATCGTCCTGAAACAAGGTCTTCGCACATCTGCAAAATACCTTCTTCCACTTCGGGAGCATATTGGGCATTAACAATATCTTCTTTGAAGCCGTTGTGGTAGATCTCCTTTGCCTTGTCCTCATTGGCCAGCATTAGAAGTGTCTTGTTATGTTTACGGAAAATATCATCTATGTTGATACCAACCAATATCTTGATTTCTGATATATCACCTAATTCCTTACGCAATTTAAAATATCCTGATGAACGGAAGAAACCTACAACCGCCAAGAAGCGGTCGAATGTTGCCATCTCCGATGCAATACCTTTCAGCTTGTCAAAAAGCGTATTGCCTAACGTATTGTTGAAAAACTTTGTACTCATAATGTTGGTGCCTATTGTCTCTTGCCAAGAGACGGATATTATAGTGCAAAGTTAAGCAAAACAATGATTTTCAGGATATAGAACACTGAAAATCTTGCCTATTGCCATGCTTTTGTTTTGCGAGAGAATCTGAATGTTTTGCGAAAGTTATTCTGAAAATAGCTAAACATGACTATATATCAATAAGATAAGCCAATTTGTCCGTCTCTTGGCAAGCGTTGGACAGATTCGCTAAACATCTACCGATTCACAGCAAATCCAGTATCTTCTTATTGGCTTTATCCACCACAGTAGTATCCAACGATGCAAGATAAATCTGCGTGGTGTTCTCAGAATCATGCCCCATACCCTCGCTGATGACAGAGACTGGCACATTACGGCTCTTGGCGATACTTGCCCACGAATGCCGACCGACATACATTGTCAAGGGTATTGGCAAATCCAACTGCTTCCCGATTTTCTTCAACAAATGGTTTACTCGGTGAAGTTCGTTGGCATATTGCTTCCGATAATCTTCGTCCCATTTTGTAATGATGGGGAGCAGATGCTCCGTTTCGTTTATCGGATATTTGTCAAGAATCTCTTGCATACACTTTTCCCATTTGATGAACAGTTGCTGTCCCGTCTTCCGTCTGCGGTATGAAAGAGTGCCGTTCTGCAAGTCTTTCTTTCTCAGATAAGCCATATCAATGAATGACATTCCCCTTGTATAGAAACAGAACAGGAACATATCACGGGCATAATCAAGATTGGGCTTCAATGACAAGTCCAGTCCTTTGATACGTTTGATGTCATTGAGTGATAAGGCTCGCTTCATGGTTTTCTCCACTCCTGTATAAACGGACTTGAACGGATGCCGTTGCTCCGTCAGTCCATTTTCCACTGCACGGTTATAGACCGCTTTCAGAATACGCATATAGAAGGATATGGTGTTGGGCGTATTTCCCCTGCCTTTCAAATAAGCCTCGTACTCTGCCAATAAATCCACATTAAATTGGTCAAACAAGGCCTCTGTGTCATTCATAAAACCGCTAAAACTTCTGAGGGCAGCTGTATAGGTTTCCGAAGTGCGTATTTTCCCCAAGCGTTTCAGTCTTGCTATCTGCTGGCTGATGTAAGCGTTAAACGATAACTCTTGCCTGTTGTCATGAAAGTGTGCGACTATATCATCCGTCACAAATGTGCCGGATTGGGATAACGTGTGTATAATCTTATTCAACCTGTCCTTGTCCCATCTGATACGGGAACTTATTGAAAGTAGATAGTTATTCCGTCCATCCTTATTTGAAACAAGATGTAAATTGACCGTTTCGGAATGACTGTCCCATTCCGAAACGAAAAGTTTATACTCTGTGTTTATCTGTCTGACCACACGGTTGTGGATGACCTGATAGTAGAGTGTACCCTCCCTGCCGTTTACGGTGGATGGGCGAAACTTGACCTTAACCGATGCCATATCAGTCCGATTGGGATTGGTAACACTTCTGCATCTCCCTCGAAAGCTCCACAATCTCCCGACTTAACTTTACAAGGTCAATGGTATGCTTCTCCAACTTATAGAGTAGAGCCATCGCCTTCTTCTCCGAAAAATGGCATCGCAGCTCTTTGACTACCTGATTATAGTTCATGCCGATGGCACAGAACTGGGCGTGGAAGTCCGACAGCTTGGTGTAGTAGTCCAGCATCGTCTTGTCTACTTTCAGCACTTTGAACTTCTTTCCGAAGAAATGCGCCTTCAGAAAGACGGCTTTCGCATACACCTGTGACTCTTCGTACATCGTGAGGAACTTGTTCCATTCCTCATCATCGAAGCGCACCATCACGCAGTGCGTCTTCGGGTTCAATTTGGGATTTCTCCCGTACTTGTTGTTCTTTTTCATGCTTCTTATTCTTTCAATTTTATAGTTTATCCTTTGTTTAATCATTGATTAATTAACCCCGAAATTATCCGACTTCGGAGGATAATTCTGCCCACGGTGGTGCAAGGGTTTTCAGTTACTCCGGTACATCCGAGTAACTGAAAACATACCTTGCTGTGTCTTTGAGGACACAAAAATCCTCCGCCTGTCGGATTGATTTCCGAGTGTAATAACTCACTTTGTGTATCGGTCGAACCGATGGAGTGCATCCAACGGCTCAACCTGTTCCACCGTAATCCCGTCAGAGTTTGCGCCATTGCTCAATGTCATTCCGGTAGGCATCGAGGTGCAGGCGGACAAGGTTCTCTATAAGTCCGGATGCGCTCATGCCCTTCCCTCCGAGGTAACGGACAACCCTGTCCAGCTCGTCACGCACCGTCTCACTGACGAACACGGGCTTGCGGTTGATAATTTTGGGAACTTTGAGATAGGTGGTGCGGTACTCATCCAAAGACAGCCTGCGCTGTTTGCCACTGATGCGCTTCTGCGGCATTGCCGCTTCTTCGGTCGCCACTCCTGACGGTTCATCTGCCATAGGAATTTCTGCTTCTTCCGTGACGGTCTTGCCGGGCTGTTCCGGCTCCTCCGGTTCCAGACCGATACTCCTGTAGAAGTCGTCTATCGACTTGGAGGTGTAGGGCTCCCTGCGCCCCATTTTTTCCACGATTTCACGAGCTTGACGCTCTGTAATGTTTGGTTCTTTTTTCATTGTAAAAACAAATTGATTAAGTTATTGAATGTGGTCTTGGTCTATACCTCGACCGATTATCGGGAGCGAAGTAAGGTGCTTTAATGCAGTCAGTCAAGCACTTGGATTCTCTTAGGCATTTTTGTACGGTTTTGCTTTATGGGGACTGACAAATTGGTGCGGACTTCACCGATTTGCCGGATATGAATAGCTAAAAGGACAAAGTACGATTGGGGGCTATTTTAAATTAAGCCCTTATTTTGGCTGTGGCTTCTTTATAAGACATGGGAATTAAAGGCTGAACGGAAATCGTATTCCACCGGCTTGCTCACAGATAACCGGCAAGCAGTAACTCGGACAAACGCTACCATATCGGAGCAACACGCTGCCACTTTCGGGAAATCCATTGCTGGGCAGTAGATTATGTATTTCTTTGCTGCAAAAGAAACAATAACAACAAAAATAATGTATATGGAAATCGTATCAATTGAAAGAAAGACCTTTGAAGCGATGGTCGCCAAGTTTGAACATTTTGTATGCCGCATGGATGCCATCTGCCAAAGGCACGGAAAAAAGACAATGAGCGAGTGGATGGACAATCAGGACGTGTGCCGGATGCTTAACATCAGCCCACGCACATTGCAGACGCTTCGGGATAACGGCACGCTGGCTTATTCACAGATAAACCACAAGACGTATTACCGTCCCGAAGACGTGGAACTCATTGTCTCCGTTGTGGAGGATAGAAGAAAGGAAGCGAAGTTCAAAGGAAAGACTATATGAATGAAATATAATGACAATACCCACTAAATCCAGAGTAATATGAATGAGTTGATTAACAAGGACAACAAGTGGATAATCCACTTTATGGGCAGTCTTGACCGACTGCTTGATAATGTAGAGCACCTGACCGCCAATTACCGCCCGACATTGGGCGGTGAGCGTTTCTTCACTGACAAGGAGGTGTCGGCACGGCTGAAGGTGAGCCGCCGGACACTTCAGGACTACCGCAATGAAGGGCGTATCGCCTATATCCAGTTGGGCGGTAAAATCCTCTACCGTGAATCCGACATCGAACAGATGCTGAATGACGGTTACCGCTCCGCCTACCGACAAAGGATAACTTGATTTTTCTTGAAGAAGTGCAGTTTGCCGTATGCCCTGTATTGCGGCAGCAATAGACTTTCGACAAAAAGAAAAAAGGAACGGCTTACAGACGAAGCGCAGTATTGACACTTCATCCGTAAGCCGTTCCTTTTCTGCTCTTATATAATACCCATCAGTTGCTTGTTTTTCGTTGTCGGATACCTTTCAAGCGTGTGGCAACAGAAACAAGTGGCTGACGGGATGAACCTCAACTATTCCATCGGTTATTACTCCTGCCACAGGAAACAAACAACGTAACAGGCGTTTCTCTTTTGGTGGTGCTGATTTCATTTATTACAAACCGTCTGAACAAAGCACTTTCTTTACTGCATATCCTGAATGCAATGGCTATAACCATTTCAAGGTTGTAAACGTCATAACTGATACCATTCGGTTGTCTGACATATCGCATCGTATCGGCTTCATTCAGTTCATTGTTCTTATAGATTGCCCGTATCGTCTTGCGGACATCGTACGAGAACACCCCGAACAGGTCGGCAATCTCAAATTGCATCATCCATACGGGTGCGGTCGGCATAGTGACTGCACCCGTTTCACTGATTGTTATTATACCTATACTCATAATCCCTTTATTTTATGATGATTATCTGCTATTTCTTATTTTCGCCAGCCGATATTTCCTTTCTTCGTTCCATCAGTTTGTCCATATCTTTGGAAATTTTATCATCGGTTATCCGTGCATATCCCTGTGTCGTCCTGATATTGGAGTGTCCCATCATCTTGGCGATACTCTCAATGGGTATATCTGCCGAAATCAAAAATGTTCCGAAACTGTGCCGACTTTGGTGATAGGTCAAGTTTTCCTCTTTCCCTATGGTTATTCCCAACTCGTGAACCTCAAACCATAGGGCATCACGGTTGGGAAGAGGAAACACGGGCTTCTCGTCATCGGTCGTGTTGTACAGCGAAAATATCCGCTCCGCTATGGGATGTAAGGGTATGAATGCCTCCACCTTTGTCTTTTTGCGGTTGATGCGGATGTACCGTCTGCCATCAGCGTTTGTTCCGATATGGTGGGGATGAAGAAGTTTGATGTCCACATACGCCAGTCCCGTCAGGGTGGAAAATATGAAAGCCCGTCTTGCCAGTTCCATACGCTTGTCATACATCGGTGTGGAAAGTATCTTCTTGAACTCCTCACGGCTGATGTACCTGTGCCTTGCTTCCGGCTTTGTCTCATACTCCAAGTCCTCACAGGGATTTACACGGAGAATCTCCTTATCGACTGCCAGATACAACAGGCGGTTCAGCCAACGCAGGCAATGATTGGTCTGGGAAACCCCGAAGTTCTTGCATTTCTTCAAATGGGCTTTGTAGGACTTGCCGAAATCCTCCGTCACTTCTTCAAGGGGAATGTCCTTTTTACCGATGGACGTAAGAAAATCCGTCAGGTACTTCTGATAATACATTGAACTTCGATAGGAAGAAGTCGAGTCTATTTCCTCGGAATGCTTCTTCAACCGTTCACGTTCCCATTCTCCCATCTGTAGAAGAGTGGTCGGATGGATGTTGTTCAAGGATATGTGGTTCTTCAAAATCTCGGCACTGACCACGCCTTGCGATTTCAGTATTTCATTGTAGGCTTCCTCTGTCAGTCGTAAATATTCTCGTAAGCGGTTATTTTCCCTTACGGATTTAATCTCGTTTTTCTTGCTGTTCCATTCTTCCGGTCGGCAATAAATCCCCGTACTGATGGCAGTCTGTTTGCCGTCAATGGTTATGCGGCAGAGTATGGCGGTCGTACCGTCAGCCTTTACTTTGCTGCGGTTAATGTAGGGTAAAAGTGAAAATGTACTTCGCATATCGTTTCCTGTATTAAAGAATTAATTGAAAATCTTTGGTGGCTTCTATGAACTTGTCCATGTCCTCGAAAAGTTTCTTCGGGCTGACACGGGCATAGACCTGTGTTGTGGAAATGTCGGAATGCCCCAGCATCCTGCTGATGGTTTCTATCGGCACACCTGCTTCAAGCGTAATCAGCGAGGCGAAGCTGTGCCTCGCCTGATGATAGCACAAATCATCCTTGATGCCTGCCAGTGCCGCCAACGCTTTCATGTGTCGTCTGAGATTTGACCAATGCAGCAAAGGGAACAGGGTGTCCCTATCCTCACTATGATATTTTTCAATCAGCGCAATCGCTTCCGGTAACAGTTTCACACTGGCACGAAGTTCGTTTTTCTTTCTTCGATACTTCAACCACAAAGCACCGTCCTCATCCGTATATAGGTTCTCGTGGGTAATCGAGACAACATCCGCATAACAGACCCCGGTGTAGCACCCGAAGAGAAACATATCCCTTGCCAGTATATGGGATTTGCGGTAAGCGGGTATTTCCACATCACGGATTTTCTCAAACGATTCACGACTCAATGCCCGTGGTGTCGTTTCCGTCTTCTTTGGTAAGGTAAAATGCTGGAAGTGGATTCTGTCGGCATATCCCTCCTTATACGCCAGACGGCATATTTTCTTCAGGATGGCAAGATGATGGCGGACGGTATCAATCGCATAACCCTTATTACCGGTGGCAAATGCCTGATAGTCGTGGATGAACTGCTCTGTCAGTTGTCCAAATGCCAAATCTTTCACCTTGTACTTGGTCTCGATGAACTCCCCGATTGTCAGGCGCATATAGTGATAACCGGGATAAGTCCCTTTTGCCCTGTCTATGCCGATACGGGCTTTGAGGTCATCGCAGACGACATCCGTCATTCGCATGAGCGTCATTTGTGTTTCCATGCTGCCCTGAAAAAGGTCTTTCACATCGGTGGCATCGAAATCAATCTTGCGCTCCACAAGATTGTCGAATGCCGTGTTTACCGCCAACAGTAACTTTTCAATCTTGGCATTGATCTCAACCGCCTCCTTGCTTTTGCCGTTCAGACGGCTTTCACGTGGATTCCATAATTCGGGAGTGCAGGACAGTTTGCATCCGAACTGTGCCATTGTCCTGTTTACCGTGATGCGTCCCATGATGGGAGCTTTTCCCGACTTGTCCGGTCCGCTCTTTTTGAGGTAGAGCAACACCTTGAATTTTTCTACTTTCATACGCTTATATTTTTTAGTGCAAAATTACTTGCCATATAAGCGTTCCTTGATATGCAAAACACTGTGTATGAGTGCAAACAAAACGGTGAGGTTTTCTTTTCATCGCTTTGCGTTACCTCTTTCCGTTTCGGTAACCGCCCGGCTAACGGTTTGGTAACTGAACAACCTCAATATTCCGTTGTCGTTTGCATTTTCCACATTTTGCAGAATACAGAAATACAGCTCATTTCAAACGACTTACGTTTAATCTTTACCTATTCACTATTACTTGCTTCGCCTTGTATATTCCATGTGGCACGACATACCTGTGCTTCTCGATTAATTAATAGGGACATTCCTATTACGACAATTCAGCAAGTTATAGGTCATAGACAAATAAGTATGACGATGATATATGCCCGAATTAATGATAATGCTTTTGTCCGTCAGCTGCAAAAATTATAATTAAATTTATATATTTGTATTGTAATAAAGGCTATTCAGTATTGAATAGCCTTTATTTATTTTTTAATCACTCGAGTGGGAGAACTGCGGGTACAACTCCGGCGCTTTGGTGTAGAGCCGTCTGGCGTGCTGCCGGCAGAAGTCATCTGTGACGAACGGCGGACGGATGTCATCTGCCTGACGGCTGATTGCGCTGGCAGCTTTCATGTCACCCTGCTGATAGGCCATCAGGCAAGAGCGGTAGAGCTGGATCCATTCCTTATACGGACGATACATTCGCGTGGCCGGATGGTTGAGCCATCCTTTCCCCTCTCCGTCGATGGCACGGAGTATCTGCGCGGCTTCTATTATCTGCTTGTTGAACCGACGTTTGTCAAGCTGTCTGGCAGTTTGCAGACAGCTTGGTGATGGCAGGAATATTTGCATGGCTTAATCGAGATTAAGTTTGGTACCGAATATCTTGTTGGCCCAGTTCAATGCCAACTGAATGTTTTTTCCCTTGAACTCCCAGGAGCGTCCGTCCCATTTCCCGATTTTTTTCAGTCCCTTGACAAATTTCTTGTCGTAGGGCGAAAAGATGCGAATCTTGTCGGAATAGACTTCTACCTTCAGCTTCCCTTCTTCAATCACACGCTCCGGCGTTTCCCTGGGTACGTCGAACTGGAATCCAATGTCAAGCAGGTAGTTTATCCCGAATCTGTCTTCTGTGGAGAACGAAAGGCCGTTGTGATTCTTGAATATCACATAAACTCCCTGGAACTTGGCCCACCAGATTGTGATAGAATTTACTTCTTCCTTGTGGAAGCTGAGCGAATGAAGAAACTCGCTCATGTATTTGTCTTTATCCGGGTCTTCGTAGATGCTGTCCACGTTTATCCAGTCGGCTGTGAGCCTGTCCAGATTCCCTAACAATATGCCGGAACGCAGATTTTCGTTGCGTATTCCTGTCAGTTCTTCGCCAAAATTAATCAGAGGTAAACAATTTTTTATCATGATATTAGTGCAGTGTTTGTACGTGTTGCCCCCACGGTTAAATGATGATACAAATATAGTTTTTTATTAGCAGACGGAAAAGGCTTACCGTCTGTTTCCTTCCTCGATACGAGAAATAATTTCGGCATACACCTGCGGTGTAGTGGCCGGATCTTCCGTATCGCTGGTTCCGATCTGCCGGACTACCACTTCACAACCTAGGTAGTGCGCCATGCGGATGAAGTTCACGATGTGCGTGTCTTTCCCGCGCGAGATGTCGCGGATGGCTTCGTAGGATACGCCCGTATCCTTGTCGGCCGTCATGAAATACACACCGCAAATTTCAGCCCGATCGAACAGGAAATCACCGATAGCCTGTGCCGATTTCATCGCGCTGTCCGGATAAACCGGGGGATGTTTCGGAAGTTTCAACGCACGGTGGATGTTGTAACGGCGGTATCTTACCACCAGGTAGCCCGCGAAAAGCAGGACGCAGATAACTGAGAAAATTGTTGTTCCGTCCATAATTTTACTCTATTTCGTTTAAACTTTCAATTGATTCTTCAATGCTTGAAAGGGCTTCTTCCATATATTCTATGTACTCTTGCATCCGCTCTCCTTTTTCTGATTCCTGGAAAGACTCAGGGAGGTTGTCAAAGGCTTCCTGTTCTTCGTCTTTGAGTTCTTCAAGTTCCTCATATACTTTTCTCAACGACTCTCTTACGTCTTCGATTTCTTTTCTTCTTTTCTTATTCATACGTTTATAATTTAAAAATGAAGAAGGCCGGCGGGGTATTACTCTCCGTCGGCCTTTGATCTAACTTAAAACTTCGCTTCACAGCGGCAGGAAATTATGATTATTATCATTTCAGAAAACATAATCCGCAACGGTATTCTTTCTTATCTTCCGGAACTTCATATTCAAGCAGGTATTCCGCAAAGAAATCTTTCGCTTCCTGTTCAGTTCCGTTTACGTCTTCACAAGCGCTGTCGTCTAAAATTATTTTCCCATCACATACAAGACGGTAGTATCCGCTTATGGACTGTTCGCATTCAAAATTCTTTCCTGTTGCTTTTACTACATCCTCAAAACTAGCTTTCATGACTCTAAACAGTTTTTTCCGTGTGCCTCACGATTTGATTAAACATTTGTAGTCCGAAAGAGTATTACCTCCGCCGGACTTGTTCTAACTTAAAACTAACTTGTGGAATTATTTTATAAACGCTTTATATGTATTTCCCATACTAAAAGTTTGACGTTGTAAATATAGTTATTTTTCACAAGTAGCCGAAGGAAAATCACTTTTCCTACGGCTGATTTACTAACTTAAAAACTAACGCTTCACAGCGTGACCGATGGAATTATAGTATCCAATCAATTTTTTCTAATTCTTCTTTCTCTTTTGGAGTTAATGAACACAGAAAATCACAATTACTATAGTATTCACCATTTTCTTCCGGATCTGAAAATGCACTTTCAGAAGCACTAACTATTTTCTGTATGGCATAATATAATTCTAAACTTATACCAGTTATGCTTACCGTCCCGTTCTTATTAAATCTTGTTCTGCTCATAATTCTTTTCGGAATTATCTACTTTAATCTTGTATAATTGAGATATTCTTCGTACCTTTGTAGCATAAATGATAAGAGATATGAATTACTTTGAGTTTACAAAGAGATTT
>NZ_DBMACV010000080.1:0-14971 GCF_057861905.1 Phocaeicola sp.
ACAAGTGTAGAAAAGCGCTTACTGGTTTTTAATTCATGTAACAGAGCAACTACAGCAACAGGGTCGGTTGCACTGATTAAAGCTCCGAACATCAGTGCGAATCCCCATGTCCATGAGCTGAAACCCGGTATGCAAAGGGAAATTCCCATTAATAATGCACCCGTAAGCAACATACAAATCACTAAACCAGGCACAGCAAGTAAAGTAGCATTGGCCAGCGTTTTTTTGAATATATGCAGATTCAGTTCATAAGCCGCATCAAAAATCAATATTGGCAGGAACAGGTAAAGTATCAAGTCCGGATTGATATTGGCAACCGAACTGATGCCTTCCGATAACCCATCCCAAAAATTAAATATACCTGAACGATTGAGTAAGCCTACCAGAAGTCCGATGGCGAAGAGTCCTACCGTATAAGGGATTCGGGTATGTTGTAATAGTGATTTTAGTATGGCTCCTATAACAAGTCCGCCGATTGTTAGCAACAAAGGAATTAGAAAAGATGTTTCTTCCATAGTATTAGTTATTAAAACTTTATTATGGGAAACAAATATACGGATTTAAGTATTTTTTTCCTATGCTTTGTCTATTTTATTTATAGCTAATTTTCGTGCGTTTGCTCTATCGGGCTTACCGGTTTCTGTTTGTGGAAGTTTTTCTATATTTATAATTTGTTTGGGACGCCAATAAGGAGGTAAAGTAGCTATTGCTTTATTTATATTCTCATAGTCAATGGTATCTGTTTCAAGAAGCAAAACAATTTGTTCTCCAAATTTAATGTCGGATACTGACGTAATCATAAACGGGCAGGGGAGTAATGGTCTAAGTGCGTCCTCAACCTGTTCTATCTGTACTTTGATTCCTCCCGTATTGATTGTATTGTCTTTTCTTCCTAAAATACGGAATTGCCCTGAGATGTTGAATTCTACAATGTCATTTGTCTTCAGTATTTCTTCACTGACGAGGGGAGCATTGATTACCAGTGTACCTTCTTCCGAAGAACTGAGACTGACATGGCTGAAAGGAGTATACCATTCAGAACGTCCTTTTCCGTTTAGTTGGCGTAAAGCAATGTGGGAGAGAGTTTCTGTCATTCCATACGTACTCCATACGGCATAAGGAAAATCTTGTAGCGACTTTTCCAAATTTTCATCGATAGCTCCTCCACCTATTATCAAGTGACGGACCTGCATGAGCAGTTCTCGTTCGGCCGGTACTTGCAGGGTATTGAATACCTGCATGGGAATCATGGCTGCGAAAGTCGGTGCAGTATGCAAATCCTGCATCGGATGTCCACATGGAGTTACTGGAATCAAGTTCAATCCAGCTACGAGTGTACGTACTACTACCATTTTACCTGCTATATACTGCAAGGGCATACATAACAAGGCACTGTCACCTTTGTGTAAATTTAAGAAAGATACGGTAAGTTTGGCACTGTTCATCATCCGGCTTTTCTCTACCCAAAGCTCTTTAGGTGTTCCGGTGGAACCGGATGTATGTACTTTCAGAGTATCGTTTCCGTCGAACCATTCAGCCAGGAAGTCGGCAAGAGCAGCATAAAAGCTGTCCTCACCGTAAATAGTGCGAAACTTGGTTTGAAGAAGACTCTTCGCTTCCGGTACAGATGCTGTGGCATCGGCAGCTGTATAGTGTATGCCGTCTATTGTGATGGTTTGCTGAGATATTTCGGTGACAAATGTTGACATAGTAGTTGTGTTATATGAGAAATGATTTAAAATCAGGTTCCTTTTCTTCTGGGTGGAACCACAGACAATCTCCTTCAATATGAAGTGGGTAGTCGATATTATCCGTAAAAAGCATACCTGTACCTAATCCTTGAGGCATTGCAGGATGAAGAGTGGCACACCATTGTGCGATAGAATTAAGTCCGATGTTCGATTCCAAAGCTGAAGTAACCCATGAGCCGATACCCCGTTCGGTAGCCAGTTCGATCCATTCCTGAGCTCCTCTCAAACCTCCGTGGAGAGAAGGTTTTAAAATAATATATTGCGGTCGGATGGTTTCAAGAAGTTCCACCTTGCGTGCCAGCGTATTCACTCCGATTAGTTCTTCGTCTAGTGCGATGGGAAAAGGTGTCTGGGTGCACAGTTCAGCCATAGCCTGCCATTGTCCGGCACGGATAGGTTGTTCGATGGAATGCAGATGAAACGCATGAAGTCTTTTCAGTTTTTCAGGAGCATCTGCCGGAGAGAAAGCTCCATTGGCATCTACCCGAAGTTCTATTTGTTCGGGAGAAAAATGATGGCGGATGTGTGCCAACAGCTCCAGTTCCTGGTCGAAATCGATAGCACCTATTTTTACTTTGATGCATCGGAAGCCGAGTTTCATTTTCTCTTCTATCCGATGGTACATTTCGTCGAAGTTTCCCATCCATATCAGTCCGTTGATAGGAATTCCTTCTTTCCCTTCTGAAAAAGAAGTCTGCCAGAATTGTAAGTTACCGGCTTTTAGGTGAGCAAAAGCAGTTTCCAGTCCAAACAGCATGGAGGGATAGGGGCGGAGAGCCTCATAGTCGATTGTTCCATTCTGTTCCGTCTGCCGGCAGTGCTTGGCCAAGGTCTCCTCATAGTCGGGCAAGTCGTCGCAACTCAATGCCGGTAGGGGAGCACATTCTCCTACACCATATTTCCCCGTCTGTGTGTCCGTCAGCAACAGGTACCACACTTTTCGGGTGCGATATACCCCTCTTGATGTTCCTGCCGGTTGTTTGAAATGTAAAGTCTTCGGAATAATTTTGATTGTATACATAAGTATTGTGGTGAATTGAACGTTACGCAGACCGTAACAGACTGACGTTAGTAGCTGCTCTCTTAACGAATAAAAACTTTCAGACACACTCGTGTCTGAAAGTTTTATATGCTTTGATGATTAGGGCATTTTCGGGAATTTACTCCAGTCGGGCTTGCGCTTTTCCAAGAAGGCACGTCCACCTTCCTGCGCTTCTTCTGTCATGTAATAAAGCATGGTTGCGTCGCCTGCCAGTTCCTGAATACCTGCCTGACCGTCCAGTTCTGCATTCAGTCCGGCTTTTATCATACGTAATGCCAGCGGGCTGTGCTGCATCATCGTTTCGGCCCATTCTACTACTTCATCTTCCAGTGAGTCGAAAGGAACGACTTTGTTGATCAATCCCATCTCGAGGGCTTCCTGTGCCGAATACTGGCGGCAGAGGAACCAGATTTCACGCGCTTTTTTCTGTCCTACGATGCGTGCCAGATAAGAAGAACCGAATCCTGCATCGAAACTACCTACCCGTGGACCTGTTTGTCCGAATATCGCATTTTCGGAAGCGATTGTCAAGTCGCATACCACATGTAAAACGTGTCCGCCTCCAATGGCATAACCGTTGACCATGGCGATAACCGGTTTCGGAATCGAACGGATTTGTTTCTGTACATCGAGCACATTCAGACGAGGTACTCCGTCGGTGCCGATGTAACCGCCGTGTCCTTTTACATGCATATCTCCACCCGAGCAGAATGCTTTGTCGCCGGCTCCGGTAAGAACGATGACATTGATATCCTGACATTCGCGGCAATAATAGAGCGCATCGCTAATTTCCGATGTCGTTTTTGGTGTGAAAGCGTTGCGATAACGCGGACGATTGATGGTTATTTTAGCTATTCCATTATAGAAATCAAAAAGAATATCCTGATACTCTTTGATGGTTTTCCATTCTCTCTTTTGTGACATAGTGGAATTATTTTTGTTTTAGGTTATGGTAATATTCTTTCAACAGCTCGATGTCTGTGTTTTTGTCTGTAAAGACTTCCAGTAACATCGGACGGGCAGTGATATCCGGTTGGGTGAATGTACTGACTGCATTTGTCAGCTCTTCTTCGTTGTGTGCCGAGAGATATTCAAATCCTCTGTCTTCGGCCCAGGCACGTGCGGATGTGGTATGAGTGGCTGTTACAAACCGACGGGCATTTTCATGCAGTTCAAGTCCGGGCAGTGCATGGAAAATCTCTCCTCCGGCATTGTTCAGCAGCAGAATACGTACGTTCGTGCCGTAGTTGGAATTCCAAAGTGCATTCATGTCGTAGAAGAAACTCAAATCGCCGATGAGGATAAAGTTCAGCTTGTCGGAAGCCGTAGCATATCCCAGTGCGGTAGAAAGAGAACCTTCTATACCGTTTGTTCCTCTGTTGGACAAGATTTCCACATCGTTGGGCAAATCGAACAATTGCGCATAACGCACCACGGAACTGTTGGCCAGGTGTAGGGAGCACGGAGATGGCAGATGACAGATGACCTTGCCGATGGCACTCATTTCGGAATAGGCAAAATCGGCTTGTGGAATTGCTTTCGAGCGAGCCTCCCATGCTCTCGGGTATTCCGGCGTACGGCTGTCCAGCATCGGAGCGATTCTTTCCAGAAATTCAAACGGATCCATTTCGATGATGGTAGTCAATGAGCCGAACAAATCGACCACTTCGCCGTCGGCCGATACATGCCAGTGTTCTACGGGAGGATGTTTGCGGAGGAATTTCTTCAGACGTTTCGAAATGATGTGTCCCCCGTAGGTAATAAGCAGTTCGGGACGCATTTTCTCCTGTTCCTCGTTGTTCATGGAACAAAGCAGAGGTTCGATGTTCCGTATAGGCATTCCCGGTATGGTACGGTTGCTTATATTTTCAGTAAACCATGCGAAATGCTTGTACAGCATCTTGGTATACTTCTTGTCGAACAGATAAATCAGATTCATCTGTCCTACTACCGCCATGCGTCGCTGGTACTTGTTGAGACGTTCTATCAGCGGCTGGTAATCCTTGTCGTAAATGTTCAGTCCCTGATAGCGGGTGATGACTCTTGCCTGCGGCAGTTCGTTGACTGGAAGCAGGAAGAACGGTTCGCTGATAGGTACGTTGATGTGGACTGGGCCTTTACCGTGATGATTAAGTTCGAGCAAGGCTTCATTAATCAGTCTGTTGCAGAACCATTCACTTTCTTCGTCGGTTACTTCGGGTAGGTTGACCGATTTTTTCACCAACTGACCAAATACCCCGGGTTGAGGAAGCGTTTGTCCATCCATTTGTCCAATCCAGGCAGCCGGTCGGTCGGCAGAGATAACTACCAACGGTACTTGCTGATAGAATGCTTCGGCTACAGCCGGATGCAGATTCAGTAGGGCGGTTCCCGATGTACAGCATACGGCAGCAGGTGCTCCGCCGTGTAAGGCCAGTCCGAGGGCAAAGAAGCCTGCACTGCGTTCGTCGGTCATCGGGTAACAGGTGAAGTCCGGAATATTAGTGAGTGTCTGGACGATAGGTATATTCCTGCTTCCCGGACAGAGTACAATACGTTTAATTCCGTGGCTCCGAAGTAAGGAAGCCAATTGCAATATGCTTTTTTTGTCAGTATACATAGGTTCTTTTTTATAATATGTTGCGCATGGTATTCATTTTTTGTTGGGTTTCTTCCCATTCTGTTTCTACTGTTGATGAAGGAAGTATACCTCCTCCGGCATAGAGTGTAGCTGTATGTCCGGCAATGTTCATGCACCGTAGGTTCACGTAAAGTGTGGTATCGCCTTGAGGATCCAGCCATCCGATAATTCCGGCATAATAGCTTCTGTCATAACCTTCGTTTCTCAGTATGAAAGTGTAGGTTTCCTCTTTAGGCAGTCCGCATACAGCGGGAGTAGGATGAAGTTCCTTTAATATATCCCCCAAATGAGAAGTATCTTTCAACTGGAAATGAAAATCTGTTTTCAGGTGTACCAGTTGTCCGGCTCTGGCTGTATAAGGCCCTTTTTCTTTGAGCTTGCTGCCAAAGCGTTTGACTGTCTGTCGGATGTATTCACTGACAAAAGCCTGTTCTTCCTGATTCTTTTCACTCCATTCCGTCGGCATGGTTTCTCCTTGCATAGGCATGGTTCCGGCAAGTGCTACCGTGTGCCATTCCGTTTCGTGGCCGCTTAAAATAATTTCGGGCGTACTGCCGATCCAGGTCCCGGTCAGAGGAGTATGGCACAAAGAAATCATCATGCGCGGATAACTGTTGCAGGCACGGATAAAGGCGCTGAGAGGAGAAAAGGTAATATCCAATTCTTGCGTATAATTACGCGAAAGTACTAGCTTTCTGAATGCTTTATTTTGTAAGGGAGTTATAAAACGACTGAAGGCTTGTTCATATTCGATTTTAGCCTCTTCATCATTGGTTAGCTTTTTTTCGGTTATTATTGTTCCTGCTGAAGTAATGTTTCTCGCTGAAGCAAAGTCTTCTAATACTTGGCTGATATTTCCCCACCCATGTGCCACTTTATCGGGATGTATAATAATAGCTGGATGTGTTTGGGTCTGATGAAAGGGAGTAAGTACGAATCCCCGCTTTCCATTCAAGTCAGTTGGATTTCCCAAAATTTCTGTTTCTCCTTCTTCTTGTAATACTAGTATTGGTTCGTCTGTCCACGGCAGACGATACAAGGCAAAACTGAAGGGACTTTGTGTCAGTTGGTCTATCAGTTTGTGGATGGTAATTCCGGGAAGATTCATGAGCGTTTCTTGACTATTAGATTGACAACACGGGCGGTTGATACCAGTTTTCCGTCGGGAGTTGTAATATCGACGTTCCATACATGTGAGGTTCGTCCTCTGTGTACTAACGTGCCGGTTGCTTCTACATAAGTTCCAACGGGTACCATGTGTACATGGTTGGCACTGATTTGTATGCCACAAGGCATCTGCCCGGGTTCACAAAGAGGAATGGAACCGTATCCGGCAACAGTTTCAGCAAGAGCTAAAGAAGCTCCTCCATTTAGGATATCTTTGGGTTCACATGGGCGTGAGGTACGTACATCGACAGGCATAGTTGCTTTTACGTATCCTTCTTCTATAGCAACCAGTTGAATCCCGAGGTTTTTCCCTAGTGATTCAGGTAGTTCATAAGATGTCTTTTCGCTCGTTTGCATAAATTATATTTTCGTAATATATTGCAAAATTACAATTTTCCAGTCAATAAGCCGAAATAAGGGTGAGAAATTCTATTTTTGCCTCGTAAAGTTGGCCTATGATAGCAGTATGCTTACACACTTTTTATATATTGGATCTTACTTTCCTTTTAGCAAGATATGTTGTTTGCGATATTTAAGAGGGGATATACCATAGTATGACTGGAATTTTTTTATCAAGTGGCATGCATCGCTGTATCCGGTGCGATAAGCTATTTCTTTCATGCTTAATTGAGTTTCTTTTACGAGTGATTCTGCCATTTTTATTCGGTTACGGCTGATGTATTGTTGAAGACTTTCCTGAAAATGATGTTTGAAATAACGTCCGATGTAGTTTTCCGATAGGTTAAACTTCTGGCAAAGGGCATCTATCCTCAGCATCTGAGGCTGATGGATATGCTGTTGAATATATTGCAACAGATAGAGTGCTTTGTCCGTTTCTTCTGTATCGGCCGGAAAGATTGTTTGATTATCGGTAAGGAAACTGCGGGCTATCAGTACGATGAGGCTATTCAGCCATTGTTGTTGTAAATAAGCTGAGAAATTTTGTCAATATATGGAGTCTTTTCTGGTATATATAATGTACGTTCGACATATTTTCCGATATAGTCTGCTACATATTGAGTTGTAAAACGTAAGAATACGTATTTGCTGTATGTTTGAATTGTATTGTATCGGGAGGGATAAGAAAGATAGTATCTGTACTATATGAAATTTCTTTCTTTTCGGATGTTTTATTATATATGTAAAATGTACCTGTTCCAGAAATGATATAGGCCATTTCAAAAAATGAATGCTGGTGTTCTTCTATTGGGAATATTTCATGTTCACGGATTAATATTTCTACAGGTTCGTATAAATTTTCTTTCCACATTGGTCGTAATCGTACAATAATTTGCTGCAAATATACTATAATTAACTATGATGACTATTGTAATTTTGCGGCAATTAAAAAATATTGAGATGGATATACAAAAGTTGAAAGGGCATGGAGCTATGCTTGGTGCAAATAGTATGTGGGGATTGATGTCACCGCTTGCTAAATTTGTAATGTTAGGTGGAATGGTAACTCCACTTGTAGTAACTGATTTACGTATTTTTGGTGCTATGGTATTGTTTTGGCTTGCTTCATTCTTTAGAAAGCCTGAACATGTTGGGCATAAGGATTTAGCTAAGTTATTTGTGGCGTCATTGCTTGCTATTGTATTTAATCAAGGATGTTTTATTTTTGGTGTGGGATTGACCTCTCCTGCTGACGCTTCCATTATTACGACCAGTATGCCGCTTTGGGCTATGATTTTGGCTGCTATTTATCTGAAAGAGCCAATTACAGGAAAGAAAGTTTTGGGTATTGCTTTGGGAGCTACAGGTGCTTTATTGCTTATTTTAGGTAGCCAGCAAGCTGGGGGTGCAAATACAAATGGAAATAATAATATTTGGGGAGATATTCTAGTACTTTGTGCACAGCTAAGTTATGCTCTTTATATTGTATTATTTAAGGATTTTGTAGGTAAATACTCTGTCTTTACCATCATGAAATGGATGTTTACTTATGCTTTTATATGTGCTTTACCTTTTTCGTACAATGATTTATTGGCTGCTGGATGGACAGACTTGGGCAGCGCAGAATGGTTTTCGCTGGCGTTTATTGTCATAGGAAGTACATTCTTGAGCTATATTTTTGTTATTGTTGGACAAAAGAACTTGCGCCCTACTGTTGCTGGAATGTATAACTATGTACAACCTCTTGTGGCATGTATCGTAGCAGTATGTTGGGGAATGGATCGTTTTAACTGGATAAAAGTAATCTCGGTTATATTGATTTTTGGAGGCGTTTACTTGGTTACTATTAGTCGTACGCGCGCTGAAGTAGAAAAGCATGAAGCTTCTGTGGTAAAGTGATGAGTTCCCCTTCAGGATATTTATCCCGCAGGGGACTGTATGCATCGGGAAGTAATGAAATAAAAGCTGTTGGTTGTGTTGGTGTAGAAAGTGAGCTACAGTCAGTGACTGAGCAGATTTTACAATGCTCATCAGCAGATAACGGTAGTTGTTGTTTATCGTTACCGTATCTTTTCCGTTGATGATGACAGCTACTCCTACTTGTTCCTGGGGGAATTTAGTGACTTGTCTAACCTATGATTCCAGTGTATGTTGTTGAGTTTGTAATGTAGGGAATATTAATGTACAGGGGGAAAAGATAAACGTATGTATATTGTCTAATGATTTTATAAAATAAAGATAGAATAATTTGTAGGCAACTTGAAATCTTATTCTTAAAAATGTTTATCTTTGTATAATAGATTTTTGTTTATTGTATGGAATATGACTGACTATTTGCTTACAACTTCGGTTAGAGCTGAAGCATTATCTCCAGTATTCGAGGAAGCGGTACGTGTAACCTGTCGTAAGGACTATACCTCTGCTCAAGTAGAGGCATGGTTACAGTGTGCTACGCTTTCCCGCTGGGAGAAATTACTCTCAGGTGATTTACATTTCATAACAGCAGTCAGTCAGCCTTCGGGGGAGGTGGCAGGATTTACGTCGGTGAGATGTGATGGTTATATACATAGCATGTTTGTGCATCCAGCCCATCAGAGAAGAGGAGTTGCGTCTTTTCTCCTTTGTGCAGCAGAAGATTATGCTCGTTATTTTCAGGCTCCCGGTTTGTTTTCAGAAGTAAGTCTTACTGCTAAATCTTTTTTTCTGTCACAGGGATTCTCTATGGAACAGAAACAGATAGTGAGGGTGAATGGAGTAGATTTGACAAATTTCCGGATGAGAAAACCATTGATTTATCAACCGGATGAAACCGATTTTGAAGAATTATTATTGATTTGGGAAGAAGCTGTCCGTAGTACGCATCATTTTCTTTCGGAAGAAGATATACAATACTATAAGCCTTTAGTTCGTATGATTTATCTTCCAGGAGTGGATTTATATTGCATTCGTAATAGAGAAGGAAGAATAACCGCCTTTATGGGATTGAGCCGTGAACTGATTGAGATGCTTTTTGTCGCTCCTCAGGAGCAAGGAAAAGGATATGGAAGCAGGTTGATTGATTTTGCTATACGAGAAAAATGCATTGATAAGATAGATGTCAATGAACAAAACTCTGTGGCAGTTCGCTTTTATTTAAATAAAGGTTTTGAGATTATTTCACGCGATGAATTTGATGCTGCTGGTCGGCCGTTTCCGGTTTTACATTTAAAATTGAAATATGATAGAAAATGATGATAGAAAATGGAAAATCCTTCATAGTGAGTATCTTATCCGACGTCCGTGGTTGACAGCTCGGCGTGATTGCGTTCGCTTGCCAAACGGAGTGGTAAATGATGAGTATTATGTGCTGGAATATCCCGATTGGGTGAACGTTATAGCTATCACGAAAGAAGGAAAATTCTTGATGGAACGTCAGTATCGGCATGGCTTGCAGTGGACTGGTTATGAAATTTGTGCCGGAGTCTGTGAAAAAGGAGAGGAACCTTTGGATTCAGCCCAAAGAGAATTATATGAAGAAACGGGGTATGCCGGAGGTACATGGATGAATTTTATGACGCTTTCAGCTAATACCAGTACGATGAATAATCTCTGTCATTGCTTCTTGGCAGAAGGAGTTGAACCGGTTTCCGGACAGCATCTCGAACCGACCGAAGATATAAGTATACATTTGTTGTCGGTCAATGAGGTTCGGGAACTGTTAATCGGTAATAATATTCGGCAGGCACTGATGGCTGCCCCCTTGTGGAAGTTGTTTGCCGAACGTCATTTACTATGATACTTGATGACGCTGGTATGCGATACGTGGAGTGCCATTGGATACGTAGATGATTCCGCAGCGTGTAAAACCGTTTTTCTCCAACAAATGCTGCATAATTTTATTGTCTGAATGAGTGTCGATACGCAGATTTGTAGTTTGTTGTATGCACCATTTGATGCAGGCCTCAAATACTCCGTGGCAACTGTTGTCGGAAGCCAGTCTGTGAATAACCCAATAAGGAGCTTCATCTAACCAATTACCCCCTTCGATATAAGAATATGTGGGGTCGGGACCTTCGATAAAGCAAAAAGTACCTACTGGAGTTTCTTGTTCATTCAAACATATATAGCAGTGTCCCGATGCTATTTCTTGAGCAATTAGTTCGCGTTGCGGGTATCCGTTTATCCATTGGTTAGCATTTCCTGTTGCTTGCATGAATTTTCGTGCAGCATCGAAAATATCCATAAGTTTATTCAAGTCGGAATTTGTGGCTTGGCGTATTTTAAGTTCCATTATGTCGAATTTGATTTTTTCGAAAAAAAGGTAAAGAACCTGTTTAAATATCCCGTTAGAAGAATATGTTAAAATGCACGGAATAATTTAAACAGGTCCTTTTAAAATCGGTTGTATTTTTATGACTTATTTAAAAATCTTATTGTATATTTGCCAGCATAATACTTAATGGGGCATTAGCTCATCTGGCTAGAGCGTTTGACTGGCAGTCAAAAGGTGGCAGGTTCGAGTCCTGTATGCTCCACTTTTTCTTGTAAAATGCAATTCTGTAAATCCTTAGAAAATTATTTTAACGTTCTTTTCTTCTATCTTTTTAATATCCTCCTCTGATATTTTATTGTCTGTAATGAGGGCTTTTATCAAAGATATGCTTCCTAAGCTGGCAAAGGATGTATTTCCTATTTTGGAAGAATCTGCAACCAAAAACACTTCATCCGAGGATCTTATCATAGCTGATTTTACTACCAAGTCACTTAAACTTGGGTATGTGAGCTGCATTTTAGAAGATATACCCGCAGTTGCTAAAAATAATTTATTTGCATGTAGATTATTGAATGGTTGTGCGGCCATTTCTCCTGTTAAAGATAATGTTGGGGCCTTGAATTCTCCACCTGTAACAATTAGGTTAATGTTGGGATTCTCTCCTAATATTAAGGCTATATTGAGCGCATTGGTGATGATGGTTAGGTCCTTGTAAGAAATCAAAAGCTTTGCTATTTCAGTTGTAGTGGAACCTGAATCTAAAATAATACAATCACCTTCGTTTATGAAGTTGACAGCTTTTTTGGCTATTTCTTTTTTTTCTTCAATGTTTTTTTGGTTTAAGAGTTGACCTGTTTTAGCAAACGAACTGACATCTTTCAAGAAAGCACCGCCATGTTCTCTTTCAATGTATCCCATTTTTTCCAATTCTTCTAAATCTTGTCTAATGGTTACATCTGTTACTTTAAATATTTTGCTGAGGTCTTGTACCTTTGCATGTCCGTCTTCTCGAATGAGATTTAATATTTTTAGTCTTCTTTGATTTAATGCCATGGTACTTTTATTATTTAGATGTTATGTTTTATTCGATATTCTTGAATACTTTTTATTGATACTATTTTTAAGTGGAATTTTTTCGCTATTTTTTCTAATTGTGGTAAGCGTGCCATTGTTCCATCTTCATTTAATATTTCTATAAGGGCTCCTCCGGGTTTTAATCCGGCGAGTCTAGTCATATCAAGTAATGCTTCTGTATGTCCATCTCTTTCTAATACGCCATTAGAAGCTCCGTAAAGGGGAAAAATATGTCCAGGTCTTGCTAATTCATCTGGTTTTATGTCACCACAGACAAGTGCATGGATGGTCTTTGCTCTATCGTAAGCTGATACACCTGTTGTACATCCATATCCTTTCAAATCGACAGACATAGTAAAAGGTGTTCCTAATAATGATGTGTTATCGGTAGCCATTGGCGCCAGTTTTAATTCCGCGCATCGTGTCTGAGGGATAGGAGCACAGAGTAATCCTCTACCATTGGTTATCATGAAATTTACTATTTCAGGAGTAATTTTTTCTCCAGCAACAATAAAATCTCCTTCATTTTCTCTGTTTTCATCATCAATTACAATAATAACTTTCCCTTGGCAGATATCTTTCAGGCCTTCTTCTACTGAATTTAGCATACTTTTTATGTGTTATAAGATTATATTATTTGCAAAGGTAATTATTTTCTCTGAAGAACTGTTTGATTTTGAGCTTTTTTAAGTGCTTGTTTTTTATTTTTCTCTTCTTTGATATTTAATTAGTGTTAATAATATTTCGTTTGTCTTCGTTTTGCTTGTTTGATTCCTTTTTTTATACTTTATTTGTAAACGAAAAAATAAACAAATAATATGGAAACGAAAGAGTTGTACTTGAAATCAGAAATTAATCGTAAAAGATTAATGGAGATTGTATTTAAAGCTAAGGCCGGGCATATTGGGGGAGATCTTTCATGTCTTAATGTGTTGACAGTGCTTTATAATGCTGTGATGAATATCAATCCATTGAATTTGAAGGATCCTGACCGTGATCGTTTTGTTATGAGTAAAGGTCATTGTGTTGAAGCGTTGTATGTTACCTTAGAAGCGAAAGGTATTATTCCTTCTGCAACCCTTGATACACTTGGAGAATATGGTTCTATTTTGTCAGGACATCCTACAATTGAAGTTCCTGGAATAGAAGTGAACACAGGTGCTTTGGGGCATGGGCTATCTATTGGCGTAGGTATGGCTCTTGCTGCTAAAATGAATCATCAGTCTTATAAAACATATGTCTTAATGGGCGATGGAGAACAAGACGAGGGTTCTATTTATGAAGCTGCTATGGCTGCGCATCAGTATAAATTAGATAATTTAGTAGCTATTATAGATAGGAATAAATTACAGATTAGTGGAACAACAGAGGAAGTTATGGCTTTGGAAAGTATATGCCAACGTTGGACTTCGTTAGGATGGGATGTCAAAGAAATGAATGGGGATGATATTGATGATATTGTAAAAAGTTTCTCTAATATTAATTTTGAGAATCATTGTCCTCATTTATTAATTTCTCATACGACAAAAGGAAAAGGCGTTTCTTATATGGAAAACGTAGTTAAGTGGCATCATGGAGTGCCTACAGAGGAAGAGTTTAATTTGGCAATTCAAGAAATTTCAGAAAGAATAGCAACTTTAGAAAAATAATATTATGATAGCTTGTAGAAAAAGTTTTACAGATACATTGTTGGAGTTAGCTCGTACGGACAAAGATATTATTGCAGTTACAACAGATGCTCGTGGTTCTGTTACGTTGGGCGACTTTGCTAAAGAGCTTCCTGAACAATTCGTAGAATGTGGTATTGCAGAGCAGAATGCTGTTGGCATTTCTGCTGGTTTAGCTCATTCAGGGAAAAAAGTATTTGTTTGTGGTCCTGCTTGTTTTTATGTAGCCAGAAGTTTGGAACAAGTGAAAGTTGATTTAGCATATAGTCAAAATAATGTAAAGATATTAGGAGTTAGTGGAGGTGTTGCATATGGAGCTTTGGGAGCGACTCATCATAGTTTGCATGATATAGCTGTTATGAGAACTTTCCCGGGTATGAATGTTGTACTTCCATGCGATGCTCGACAGACTAAAAAATTAGTAAAGTTATTAGTGGATTATCCTGAACCGGTATATGTACGTGTTGGTCGTGCAGCTGTTCCTGATGTGTATACAAATGATGATTTTGAATTTGCATTAGGAAAGTCAAATGTCTTGTTAGAGGGAAATGATTTGACAATTATAGGCACCGGAGAAACTGTATATCATGCTTATCAAGCTGGGCTGAAACTACGTGATAAAGCTATTTATGCACGAGTGTTGGACATGGCTTCATTGAAACCATATGATAAAGAAGCTATTTTGAAGGCTGCTTCAGAAACTGGTAGAATTTTAACAGTAGAGGAACATAGCCAGTTTGGTGGTTTAGGAGGTATTGTTACAGAAACTCTTTCAGAACATCCTGTGCCTGTTAAAATATTGGGTATTCCTGATGAAAATGTTGTTCATGGAACTTCTGCTGAAATATTTGCCCACTATGGTTTGAATGCAGAAGGTGTTTATCGGGCAGCGTTAGAGTTTTTACGTGAGTTCGGGATAAGAAAGTATCTTTAAAAGTTGGTAATCACCGAATTATTTTGTATATTTAAGTCTGACAAACAATTAATTACAAATTAACA
>NZ_DBMACV010000081.1:0-13824 GCF_057861905.1 Phocaeicola sp.
GTTTGTAATACTTTGTAATTGAACACTATAAAGTTACAACAATTTTCGCTAATCACCAAATTTACAAATAGTTATAATTCATCGAACTCACGTTAAAATACCTCTAAACAATTATATAAATTTCATAGTTTTGTAATTTGATACAACCTCAAACTAAACATTATATGATACTAAACAGACCCCTACTATTGCGAGCTTTAGCAGGAGCTTTGTTGTGCGCACCAGTCTGTGCATCGGCTGGAAATATAAGCCATTACAATGCAGCAACAGAAGCTAAAGTTTTTCCGTGGAAGAAAAAAAAGAACAAAGAAAAGACGGAGGAAGTAAGTAAAACCGACTTTGAAAAAATTGCATCCGAAGGCAATCTCGTTGCCCGAGGCATGTTCAATGTGTATGCACAAGACGACAAGTACTATTTTGAAATCCCTGTTTCACTGCTTCAGCGTGACATGCTGGTGGTGAACAAATTGCAAAGGGTGCCTTTCGAACTGAATGATGCCGGTGTAAATCGTGGCACAAACTACGAAACTCAGATGATACGCTTTGAATGGAACAAGCAGGCGAAGAAAATCATGGTACGGCAGAGCCGCCCGCTGCCGGAATCGCCCGAACATGATGCCATAACCCGCTCGGTTCGGGATAACTTCATATCTCCACTTATCGACGATTTCAAAGTAGAAGCTTGCAGTGCCGATTCTGCTTCGGTGTTGATTCAGATAAACGACATTTACGAAGGCTCGGAAACCAGCATCAACAATGTTTTCGATAATATCAATCTGGGCACTTCGGCGGTAAAGGATTTATCACGCATCATTTCGATAAAGGCTTTCCCCAACAACATCGTGGCAACTTCCGAACTGACTACGAAAGTGCGTGAGGGAATGTCGTCGGTCAACGTTACTGTAGAGGTAAGTTCTTCGCTTGTATTGCTGCCGGAAAAACCGATGATGGGACGTCTTGACAACCCGAAAGTGGGATACTTCACTAAGGATTTGCTCTACTTCAGCGACTCTCAGCAGAAAACGGAAGAGAAAAAATACATCACACGCTGGCGACTGGAACCGAAACCGGAAGACCGAGAGGCGTATCTGCGCGGAGAACTCGTAGAACCGGAAAAGCCGATTGTATTTTATATTGAAAATTCTACTCCCTACCGCTGGCGGAAATATATCAAGCAGGGTATAGAAGACTGGCAGATAGCTTTCGAACGTGCCGGATTCAAAAATGCAATCATAGCCAAGGAACTGCCCGACAGCATAGCGGCAAATGCTGATGACATCAACTATTCGGTTGTAACGTATGCGGCTTCGTCGAAAGCCAATGCGATGGGTCCGTCTATTCTCGACCCGCGTTCGGGAGAAATTCTGGAAGCGGACATCATGTGGTGGCACAATGTCATCTCGATGGTGCAGGAATGGATCACCGTTCAGACGGGTGCCATCGACCCGAGAGCACGGGGAACGAAACTGCCCGACGAAATGATGGGAGATGCCATCCGTTTTGTGGCTTGTCACGAAGTAGGACATTCGCTGGGATTGCGCCATAACATGATGGGCTCGTGGACCTTCCCTACGGATTCACTTCGCTCGAAAAGCTTTACAGACCGGATGAATTCTACAGCATCGTCTATCATGGATTATGCCCGTTATAATTACGTGGCACAGCCCGGCGACGGAGTTACAGCTGTGTCGCCGCATATCGGTCCGTACGATATCTTTGCCATCGAATACGGTTACCGCTGGTACGGTCTGCCTACTCCGGAAGCAGAAAAGGATGTGTTATACAACTTTCTGAACAAACACAACGGACGATTGTATAAATACAGTGAAGCACAGGATCCTCGTTCGGCTGTCGATCCGAGAGCACAGAATGAGGATTTGGGAGATGACCCGGTACGTTCTTCGGAACTGGGCATAGCCAACCTGAAACGTATCGTACCCGAAATCATCAAGTGGACGACTACAGGAGAGAAGGGACAGACTTACGAAGAGGCTTCACGCCTGTATTATGCAGTGATCTTGCAATGGAATAATTACTTGTACCACGCAATGGCAAATATCGGCGGTATTTATATAGAGAATACTACAGTTGGCGACGGAGTGAAAACGTATACGTACGTAGAAAAGGAAAAGCAGGAAGCTGCACTCGATTTTCTACTGAATGAAGTACTTTGCTATCCGCGCTGGCTGTTCGATACAGAGATTTCCGACTATACGTTCCTGCTGCGCAAAAATCCGACGGGGGTAATAGAATATGCTCCGAGCCAGATTCTGAAAAATACGCAGGGATATATCTTCTGGGATCTGCTCGCCAACGAACGACTGATGCGTATGCTTGAAAATGAGTTGAAGAATGGCAAAAAGGCATTTACCGTAGTACAGATGATGGACAAGATGCATAATTCCATTTTTGCAACGACCATTAAGGGAGGTACTCCCGACGTTATGGAGCGTAACTTGCAAAAAGGATTCCTTGATGCACTGATTACGGCTGCTGCTGAAAGTGAGGGGGTAAAAATAAACAAGCAACTGACCGCAACAAGTGGCAATCCGTATCTGTTTCATCACACGCCATGGTGCAGTCATGATGAATTTACTTTCGAACAGGCCGAACGTATGGGGGATAAACGTGAGCTGAGTTTCTATGGCGGACAGGTAAATCGTATATCAGATGCCATATCAGTTAAACGGGGGGAATTGCTGCGTATCAAGAAATTGCTGGAATCAAGACGCAACACATCGGATACAGCAGCACGCTATCATTACGACGACATGATTCTTCGTATCAATACAGCACTGGGACTGAACGACTAATCTCGTTCTTCCCGTGCCGATGCACAAAAACAAATACTAAACTATTTAATACAAAATCAACAACATTTTTTTTCAATGAAGAAATCCTTATTATTGACTTTGCTGCTCATCGTGCACGTATGTGCAGCATGGGCAGCCGACAAGGTAATTACCGGTAACGTAATTGCTGATGACGATAAACAGCCACTGATCGGTGTTTCTGTATATGTTTCTGCAGACGACTTGAAAAAAGCCGGAAGCAACCTGATGTCTTTGGGAGTCGTTACCGATATCGACGGAAACTTCTCCATCTCTGTACCTTCTGGCATAAAAAAACTGCAATGCAGTTATATAGGTTACACTACATTACAAATAGAACTGAAGCCGGGACAAACGCATTATAATGTTTCATTGCAACCTTCATCGACGATGTTGAATGATGTGGTTGTGACCGGTTACCAGACGGTAGAGCGTCGTAAGCTGACTGCGGCCGTTTCCAAAATCGATATATCAGAAGAACGTATCGGTACGGTAAAGAGCGTCGATCAGGCACTCTCGGGGCAAATTGCCGGACTTTCTGCCGTAGCTACTTCTGGAGCTCCCGGCTCTCCTGTAAAAATCCGTATTCGTGGTACGTCATCGCTGAACGGAACGCAGGATCCGCTGTGGGTACTCGATGGTATTCCTTTGGAAGGAACTGATATTCCCAGTCTGGAATCGCTGAAAAACATTGATGATGTACAGCAGTCTTCCATCGCAGGATTGAACCCAGCCGACATTGCCGACATCACAGTATTGAAAGATGCTGCCGCAACGGCTATTTATGGTGCACGCGCAGCAAACGGTGTAATCGTCATAACGACTAAAAACGGTAAGGCAGGAAAGACTAAAATCAACTTCAGTACCCGCCTCACCTGGTCGCCTCAGCAGAATATCGACCGTCTGAACCTGCTGAATGCATCGGAAAAGGTCGATCTGGAATTGCAGCTGATGAAAAGCAACTATGCCATGAATGCCGACAAGGGAGAAGTATACCGTATCTTGAACCGCTACAATGCAATAGATACATTCAAGAAAAATGGTTGGGATGCCCTCTCGAAAGATGCCCAAAACGAAATAAACGCATTGCGTCTGATAAATACCGACTGGAATGATATCTTGCTACAGGATGCATTCAGTCAGGAATATAACTTGAGCTTGTCGGGCGGTAACGAGAAAGCTACTTACTATACGTCACTGGGATATTCGAAGGAACAGGGAAATATTCCCAATGTGGCTTCCGACCGTCTGAACCTTGTGATGAAAGCCAATTATAAGGTGAACCATATCTTAAAATTTGGCGCTTCGGTATTCGTGAACCGCCGCAACAACGATTCATACCTCGCTACTGACGGATTTACCAACCCGATGTTTTATGCCCGTATCGCCAATCCGTATCTGACTCCATACGATAAAGATGGAAATTATGTATACGATAGTGATATTCAAAGCGGAAACTCGGATTTGCTGTTCAACACCTTTGAAGAACGACAGAATACCTTGAATGAAACAACAATCAATTCGTTGTCTTCCATCTTCGATGTAGAACTTCGTTTTGACGACCGCTTTAAAATTACTTCTCAGGTGGGATTACAGCTCGACAAGACTTCGCGTGAACAGATTGCCGACCAGGAATCGTTTGCCATGCGTCTGGAACATCAGAACCGACGTAACAACGGAGTTTCTTTTCTTCCGAAGAAAGGTGGTTTCGACAAGAATTATGAAAATTCGGATTCACAAGTAACCTGGAAAACTATGGGTACATACCGCGACACATATGCTGATATTCACGAATTCGAAATTATGGTCGGTTCGGAACTTCGTCGTACGTGGGCTACGACACTTTACTCGGTGGGCTACGGGTACGACCGCCGTACCATGACCAACCAGCCGGTGGTATTCCCCAGCGAATCACAGGCTTTCCCCTTGCATTCCAAGACTAATGTAGAGAACGCCTATGTATCTGCTTTTTCTACCATGTCTTATTCGCTGCTGAACCGATACACGCTGGGAGGAAGTATCCGTTTCGACGGTTCCGACTTGTTTGGGGTAGACAAGAAATATCGTTACCTGCCACTTTATTCGGTCAGTGCCTTGTGGCGTATCTCAGAAGAACCCTTTACAGAAAATGCGAAGTGGATGGATAATCTGGTGATCCGTGCATCGTATGGTTTGCAGGGAAACATCGACAAGAACACTTCTCCATACCTGCTGGGGAAATATCAGTCGAACGCAAATCCTATCCTTCCGGGAAACACGGAAGACATGATTGTGGTAAACTCGGCACCAAACGACAAGTTGCGCTGGGAAAAGACTCACTCCGTAAACGTGGGAATGGACTTTGCCGTCCTGAATCAGGCTATCAACCTGAGCGTAGACTATTATTGCCGCAAGGGAGTAGACTTGATCGGCATGCAGATGCTTCCGCTGGAAACAGGATTTACCTCGACTAATATCAACTGGGCAAGTATGACAAACAAGGGTATTGAAATAGCTTTGTCTACACGAAACATACATACCAAATCGTTTATGTGGACTACAACTTTCAACTTTGCCTACAACCAGAATAAGGTATTGAAAGAAGCTATACGAGAAGATGCCACTTACCCAAGCCGTGAAGGTTATCCGGCTGGAGCAATCTTTGCTTTCCCTTATGCCGGCATAGACGAAAACGGACAGATGACATTCTATAACAAGGAAACGGGCAAGGTGGAATCGATGAAAGAATTCTTTAAAATACAGGAATTCGGATTTGGAGCTTACGACTTGAGCAACGAAGAACTCCGAAATAAGTATGAATATATAGGAACAGCCGATTCACCTTACACTGGAGGTTTTAACAATACGTTTACGTATAAGGCATGGGAACTGGGCATCAACTGTATTTTCAATGCAGGAGGCTATGTACGTGTACAGCCCAGCTACTCACTTACGTCGTTCGACCGCGGACAAAATACGAACCGTGATATTCTGAATCGCTGGACACCGGAAAACCCGAATGGTACGATGCCGGCTCTGGTAGACTCTAATACGGACATGGATGCTTACTTCTTCCTCGACGGAGCTGTAAACCCGTATGCGTATTCCAGCTTGTGGGTGAAGAAACAGAACTACATGCGTATACAAAGTATCCGTCTGGGATATGAACTTCCGTTCGATTTGATAAAGAAACTGGGTATCAGTCAGGCAACCGTGGCTTTGGAAGGTCGTAATCTCTTCGTATTCGGCTCGAGCTACGACAATTATCTCGATCCGGAAACAATGGGTAATCCGTATGCACAGCCTATCCCGAAATCATTTACATTCAGTTTGAATCTTAACTTTTAATTTGTAACGAACAATGAAAAAACAATATATTGGCTTGCTTTTTGCCTGTCTGACTTTCTTTTTGACGGGCTGCGACAAATTTCTGGATATTCAGCCAACAGGGAGTGTGATTCCTCAAACGCTGGCCGAATACCGTGCTTTATGGCTGAACGCCTGTACAACAGTCCCGGCAGACCGGGGACTTGCCGGTATGGGGGCTGACGAAATGTTTGTAAGCAATAAAAACGATCAGGACAAATATGGAGCTATCGAGCGATGGGAAGGTACGACAACTTCTACAACTACCGTATCGTTTGACTGGGCTAATTATTACGAAGTACTGTTTTTTGCTAATTTCATCATTGAACATCACGATGAAATATCCGAAGGAAGTCAAAGCGAAATAGAACAACTTACAGGTGAGGCTTACCTGATGCGTGCATACATGCATTTCATTCTGGTGAATCTGCACGGACAGCCTTATACCCAACCGGGAGCTCCAGCTACCAAAGCTATTCCACTGAAACTGGATACTGACCTGGAAAAACAATTGTTCCGCAATACCGTAAGCGAAGTGTATACTTCTATTCTGGAAGATTTAAAAAGTGCTGAAGAGCTGATAAACGTGGAAAAATGGGATGACATTACCCTCTCTTACCGTTTTACCAAAGTATGTGTTCCGGCTATCCGTTCACGTGTGTACCTATACATGGGTGACTGGAAGAATGCTTATGCACAGGCGGAAGAGGCTCTTAAAACTAAAAATGAACTGGAAGATTTCAAGGCAGACGGATTCAAATTACCCAACCAGTATCAGTCGGTAGAAGCAATCAATGCACTGGAATATACGATTAACAACAACTATCAGAATGCTGTATCTGTACTTCCTTCATTCCTGACAATGTATCAGGAAGGCGACCTTCGCCCGGATGCATACTTTGCTCCGGCAGATAAAGACGGTAACCGCAAATCGAAAAAGGGAGGTAATTCTGAATTTCGCTGCACTATACGTACAGGCGAATTGTACCTGAACAGTGCAGAAGCAGCAGCACAATCGGATAACCTGCCTGAAGCTCGCAAGCGTTTGCTGCAACTTATGGAAAAGCGTTATACGGTAGAAGCGTATGCCCAAAAGAAAACTTCTGTAGAAAGCATGGGTAAAGATGAACTGATAAAAGAGATTCTGAACGAACGTGCCCGAGAACTTGCATTCGAAGGACACCGCTGGTTCGACTTACGCCGTACAACTCGTCCACGCATCGAAAAGATACTCGACGGTCAGAAATATGTATTGGAGCAGGATGATCCGCGCTATACGCTTCAAATTCCCAAGGAGGCAATAGCAGCTAATCCGAACTTAACTCATTGATAAATAAAAAAAGAGATGCGATGAAGAATGAATTTCATCGCATCTCTTTTTTTATTTATCGAATTGTCACTTACTCATGTCGTTCCATTTCATTGCGGATAAACGTCGTGACATTGATTTCCTCAACCTGATCAAACTTTTGTTTACGATACGGACAATCCGTACACAGACATTTGCTACATTTCGGACTCTCAAAAATGTTACATGGGTCCAAATGAATATTCAGTACAGCATGCTCCGAATACTTATCGTTCAGTACCTTCTGCAACTGAGCTCCGATGCGATGCCCTTGATCAATGTTATAATACCAGGGGATAGTCAGGTCACAATCCATATACAGAGAAGTTCCCGATTTTAAAACCTTTACGTTATGGATATCAATCCATTCCGGTTTTCGGTTACGGTTTAGTGTATCGGCAAGATCTTTCAACAAATTGATATCTGCTCTATCCAGTAAGTTGTCCGTCGTCTTTCTCAGAATAGAAATTCCAGTTATGATGATGATGGACCCAAAAATAAGTGCCATGGCACTATCTATCCAGGTAATTTTTGTAAAATAAAGAAGAATCAATCCTACTACCAAACCAATCGTAGAGTAAGTATCCGACTGCAAATGTTTTCCTCCTGCCACCAGCGCAATAGAATTATACTTCTTTCCGATATGTATGCTATACCACCCCATCAGATAATTAATCAGTCCCGATACTGCAATGATATAAATACCGATATCTACCTTTTGAATTTCATCCGGTACAAGCAATCGCTTTATACCTTCATAAATAATCATTCCTCCGGCAATTGATATCAATATGCCTTCGATAGAAGCCGATATCAGTTCTATTTTACCATGCCCGAAAGGATGATCAGTGTCCCGAGGCTTTTCCGACCAGCACAAGCTGAACAAACTTATTGTTCCAGCTGCCACATTGACTATACTTTCCATAGCATCCGTCAGTACACCTACAGAATTGGTCAGGTAATACGCGACGAACTTAACCACCAAAATTAATACTGATATCATCAGTATGTTTCGCTGGACTTTTTGCTTTAATTTATTCTCTGTTAGTTCCATAATCCTCAAAAGATTGAAGTTTGAAAAATGAGTGGACGAAAGTACAACTTATTTTTAACCCGACAAAAACATGATGGCTTAAAGTCAATCTAAATTTCAATATGTTACAATTTATCATTCATTTAATTGACAATTAACACATCAAATAGGAAAATGATTCCTAAAATCATTATAAAGAAACTTTTACCGGAATCTCATAAATATAGACTATTAATAATTATGCCCCCTGCCAAAACTGTTCACACAGTCAGGCAGAGGGCATGATAATCTTAAAAAGCTTATATTATGAATTTTCTATCAAATCAAGAATCCCAACAAGATACCGGCAGCCACAGCTGAACCAATTACTCCAGCAACATTCGGACCCATGGCGTGCATCAACAAGTAGTTAGTTGGATCGTATTCCAATCCTACTACCTGAGAAATACGTGCTGAGTCGGGAACGGCAGAAACACCGGCATTACCGATAAGCGGATTAATCTTATTTTCTTTCTTCAATACCAAGTTGAATATCTTAACGAAAATCACTCCAGAAGCAGTAGCAATAAAGAATGACAACGCTCCCAAAATAAAGATCTTGATAGAATCCCAGGTCAAGAACTCAGATGCCTGAGTAGAAGCTCCTACGGTCAGTCCTAACAAAATAGTAATTGTATCAATCAGCGGACCACGGGCTGTTTCTGCAAGACGACGGGTTACACCACTTTCTTTCAGCAGATTACCGAAGAACAGCATACCCAGCAATGGCAAACCGGAAGGAACCAGGAAGCAAGTAAGCAACAAACCGATAATAGGGAACATCACCTTTTCTGTATGCGATACGGCACGAGGTGCTTTCATACGGATAAGACGTTCTTTTTTAGTAGTCAGCAGTCGCATAACAGGAGGCTGTATCACAGGCACAAGTGCCATATACGAATAAGCCGAAACCGCAATTGCTCCCATCAGGTTAGGTGCCAGCTTCGATGACAGGAAGATAGCCGTCGGACCATCGGCACCACCGATAATACCAATAGCAGCAGCCTGCATCGGATCGAAACCGATTTCCAGTGCAATCATGTAGGCACCGAAGATACCAAACTGAGCAGCCGCACCAATCAGCATCAGTTTCGGATTCGAGATCAGAGCCGAGAAGTCCGTCATCGCCCCAATGCCTAAAAAGATAAGCGGCGGATACCATCCGGAAGTCACACCCTGATACAAAATGTTAAGAACTGAGCCTTCCTCGTAGATACCTACTTTCAGTCCGGCTTCCATATTGAACGGAATATTACCGATAAGTATACCAAATCCGATAGGAATCAGCAACATCGGTTCGAATTCCTTAGCAATGGCAAGATAAATGAACACTATACCTATCAGGATCATAATAAGATGTCCCGGAGTGGCATTGTAAAAACCAGTATAGGTCCAGAAGTCTGCCAGGTTATTTTGTAAAAAACTACTAAATTCTCCCATATTACTCGATGATTATAAGGTCTGTACCTTCAAGAATAGATTCTCCCTTGCTTACCTTGATAGAAGTAACTTTACCATCGCGGTCTGCTTTGATATCGTTTTCCATCTTCATGGCTTCCAGAATAAGCAACGTTTGTCCGCGTTTTACCATGTCGCCTTCCTTTACCTTGATTTCAAGAATTACACCAGGAAGCGGTGACTTGATGCCAGCCTTGCTTCCGACACTCGCCGGACGAGTCACGGCAGCAGGAGGAGCAGCCGGACTGGTAGATGCGGTACGTACTACAGGTTTAATTTTCGGCTTATTTTGTTTTTCTAATTCTACGGTATATGGCGTGCCATTTACTTCTACACGCACATTGTTATCTTCTATGTCACCCACGGTTACCTTATACAAGTTTCCGTTAATTTTATATCTGTATTCTTTCATGGTTTTTATCATTTTAAGATGATTATTTCTTATGTGGAGTTTCACGTAAAGTATAAATCTTCGAACTCCACGGAGAATAACTACGTTTCACACGACTGATGGTCAAGATTGTTTCTTCTACATCATGGTCGGCTCCCTGCGCTTCATGCAATGCCATAGAAATAGCAGCAATCACTTCACCCGGTGCCTCACCCAAACCTTTCTCCTTAGCTTCCTGCTTGTCGGTAATGTTGTGTGCAATCATAGCATTACGCTTACGCAACTTGATGGCAGCCTTACCAACCAGTTTAAAGCAGATATAAAGCAATATCAGTCCCAGAAAGACAACACTCATGGCAGATATAGCCATACCAATACCTATGGGGTCGTGTTGTTCAAACTTATCCATCTTAGGATTACTCTCTATCGTCTGATTGTTTGTACTCGGAGTCACATATTTGTCTGCGCTCGCTCCTTTGACTTCCCACTCAGCCGAAGCATCTCCTACTCTGGCATACGACTGATCTCCATTCAAAATTCCGGCTGGAACCGTCACTTCATCAAGTAACTTTTTACCAGAGTCATACAACCCAATCCAGTTTGCATTAGTCTTACTCAATACAAAATTGGTATGGAAAGTTCCACGTCTCGGATTTCCGTCTGCCCAAAAAAGTGTATGCTGACGCGGCTTGATGCTGGTCAGTACATCGCCTTTCGGAATGAAATAGGTAGCGGTATCTCCCGGTTCACTACTCACTTTCAGCAAGCACCCGGCAAGATCGGCTGTACTATATGCCTTATTGAATATTTCAATCCAGCCGCTATGTACGCCATAATCATCTTGGAAGTTATTCTGATTGTCCACCAGTACTTCATTGATGACCAGCTTACTGTTCGATTTCGTTTCTGTACAAGAAGTAAAACCGACCAGCAATAGCAAAGAAAGAAATATTCCTATTCTGTTTTTTCTCATAGATTTCTTAAGTTGAAAGTTAATAATCGAATAGTCCACGAATTACAATGGAATATTTCCGTGTTTCTTAGCCGGATTCGTCAGCTTCTTAGTCTGTAACTGCTGCAGAGCACGAATAATACGGAAACGAGTATTACGCGGCTCTATCACATCGTCTATATAACCATATTTAGCAGCATTATACGGATTTGCAAACAATTTAGTATACTCTGCTTCCTTCTCAGCCATGAACGCTTTCGGATCGGCAGCTTCTTTTGCCTCTTTGGCATACAAGACCTCTACAGCTCCGGCTCCACCCATTACAGCAATCTCAGCAGTTGGCCATGCGTAGTTCATATCACCACGCAACTGCTTACAACTCATTACAATATGCGAACCTCCATACGACTTACGTAAAGTTACAGTAACTTTAGGTACAGTAGCTTCGCCGTAAGCATAAAGCAATTTAGCTCCATGCAAAATAACAGCATTGTATTCTTGTCCTGTTCCTGGAAGGAATCCCGGAACATCCACCAATGACACAATAGGAATATTGAAAGCATCGCAGAAACGAACAAAACGTGCAGCTTTACGAGAAGCATTACAGTCCAATACTCCGGCCAAGAACTTCGGCTGATTGGCAACAATACCTACCGATTGTCCATTGAAACGAGCAAAACCTATTATAATATTTTTGGCAAAATCACGCTGTACTTCGAGGAACTCACCATTATCAACAATTGCTCCGATAACTTCATACATATCATAAGCCTTGTTCGGGCTATCCGGAATGATTTCATTCAATGAATCTTCCAGACGGTCAATCGGATCTGTGCAGTCGACATAAGGAGGTTCTTCCAGATTATTCTGAGGTATGTAGCTTAATAGTTTACGAATCAGAGCAAGACCTTCTTCTTCAGTAGCAGCTGTAAAGTGAGTTACACCCGAACGAGTTGAATGTACACTTGCACCTCCCAAGTCCTCTTGTGAAACATCTTCTCCGGTCACAGTCTTTACCACCTTCGGGCCAGTAAGGAACATATACGAAGTACCTTCCATCATCAAGGTAAAATCGGTCAAGGCAGGAGAATACACAGCACCACCGGCACAGGGACCAAAGATACCTGAAATCTGAGGAACTACTCCAGAAGCCAATATGTTGCGCTGGAAAATTTCAGCATATCCAGCCAATGCATTGATACCTTCCTGAATACGCGCTCCACCCGAATCGTTCAGTCCGATACAAGGAGCTCCCATCTTCATAGCCATATCCATAACCTTGCAGATCTTTTGAGACATGGTTTCCGACAATGAACCAGCCGATACGGTAAAGTCTTGTGCAAAGACATACACCAGTCGTCCTTCAATTGTTCCATATCCTGTAACAACACCGTCGCCCAAATAATGTTTCTTATCCATACCGAAATTAGTACAACGATGTTTTACGAACATATCCATTTCTTCAAAACTACCTTCGTCAAGCAGCATGGCAATACGTTCGCGTGCTGTATATTTCCCTTTAGCGTGTTGCTTTTCGATAGCCTTCTCACCACCGCCCAAACGAGCCTGGGCACGCAGTTCGATAAGCTCTTTTACTTTTTCAAGTTGGTTACTCATGGTACTAGAAATTTATTAAATTAGTAAATGACAACATACAACGGCGGACATACCTTCGCTTAAAAGCAACAAAGTGACGAAGAATCTTGCATACATTCATAAATGTTCACAAAATTCTCCGTCACTTCTTTATTCCGAATGACAACAAACGGTCAATGTCCTCACCATTTCATTCATTGTCCGTAATTATTTTTCACAAAGTTCGGTTAATACCCCCATCGTTGATTTCGGATGAAGGAAAGCAATACTCAAGCCTTCTGCACCTTTTCTCGGAGCTTTATCAATAAGACGAATGCCATTTGTTTCAGCTTCAGCCAAAGCATTTGCTACACCATCTTCAACAGCAAATGCTACATGATGAACTCCCATGCCTCTGTTTTCAATAAACTTAGCAATCGTACTGTCAGGTCCTGTAGGTTCAAGTAATTCAATTTTCGTTTCACCACATTTCAGAAAAGCAGTTTTCACTTTCTGATCTTCGACAGTTTCTATATTATAACATTTCAATCCAAGTACATTTTCATAATAAGGAAGGGCTTCTTCAATGCTTTTTACAGCAATTCCCAAATGTTCGATGTGAGAAATTTTCATAATCAAGTTGTTTTTAATGGTATTAAAATCTAAAGTTGGTTCATATCAACTGCACAAAGAAAACAAAAATGTGCAGAATAAAGAAATATTTCCCTATTTTATTTTCGCTATAAACTCTTTTTTTACCTGAGTTCGGGATAAGTTTAGAATAAGGCCAGTTGTTTTGAGTCCTCAATATAGTATCCTTGCAATGCATCCGGTTTGTTTTCAAAGAAACAA
>NZ_DBMACV010000082.1:0-13794 GCF_057861905.1 Phocaeicola sp.
TTATTGTTTCTTTGAAAACAAACCGGATGCATTGCAAGGATACTATATTGAGGACTCAAAACAACTGGCCTTATTCTAAACTTATCCCGAACTCAGGTAGTTTTTAAAATGAAAATGACTTTAAGTCTAATAAATATGAAAACAAAAGTTATTGCAATAGATCAAAGTACTTCGGCTACAAAGGCTATGCTTTTTAATGAGTCTTGTGAGTTATTGCACCGAGTAAATATTTCTCATCATCAGTTTTATCCCCATACAGGCTGGGTTGAGCACGATGCTGTTGAAATTTATCAAAATACACTGAAAGCTATATCTTGTGTCCTGCAACAAGATGAAGATAAAGAAGAATGTACATATTCGTTAGCTCTTACCAATCAGCGTGAAACAGTTGTTGTTTGGGATAGACATACAGGGCTACCAGTTTATAATGCAGTCGTTTGGCAGTGCATGCGTGGAGCTTCTATATGTCAGAATTTAAAAGATGAGGGATATAACGGATTAGTTCGTGAAAAAACAGGTTTGTTAATCGATCCTTATTTTTCAGCAAGCGGTGTTAAATGGATATTAGATAATGTAGATGGTGCCCGTCAGAAGGCAGAGCAAGGTGATTTGCTTATGGGGACCATTGATTCTTGGCTTATTTGGAAATTAACAGAGGGAAAAGTTCATGCTACAGATTATACAAACGCTTCTCGAACATTACTTTTCAATATACATACCTTACAATGGGATGATGAACTATTAAAACTGTTTACTATACCAGTTTCAATGATGCCTCAACCTTTGCCGTGCGATTCTGTTTTTGGTGAAACTACATTAGAGGGATTGTTTCAGAAGCCTATACAAATAGCAGGTGTTTTAGGTGATTCGCATGGAGCTTTAATGGGACAAATGTGTTTTGAACCAGGTTTTGGAAAAGCTACTTATGGTACTGGTTCTTCTGTTATGATGAATATTGGGGAAAAGGCTTTAGAAGCTCCGGAGGGATTGGTCACTTCTGTAGGTTTTGCAGCATTAGGAAAAGTATTTTATGCTTTTGAGGGGAATATACATTGTACTGGTGCAACTATAAAATGGTTAGTCGAACAAATTCATATGATTGATACGCCTGCTCAAATAGAAGAATATGCTTCATCTGTAAAAGATACTGAGGGGGTATATTTCGTTCCTGCTTTTGCTGGATTAGGAGCTCCATGGTGGAGACCAGATGTGAAGGCTGCTATTTTTGGTATGACATTAGGAACAACTAAGTCGCATTTGTTAAGGGCTGCATTAGAATCAATTGCATATCAAGTAAAAGATCTTGCAGATATGATGTCGCATAGTGCTGGTACTCCTTTAAAAGAGCTTAGAGTTGATGGGGGACCGACAAAAAATAATTTACTGATGCAATTTCAGGCTGATATACTTCAGGCTCCTATTTGTTGCTCTGATGTAGAAGAAGCATCTGCATTGGGCGCTGTTTTGATGAATGGACTGGCTCGTGGAAAATGGAATAATTTTTCAGAATTGTTGTCGTTAAGAAAAAAACAGAAGCTACGGCTTCCTCTAATGTCAAAAACGGATGTCGATTCTCTGTATGAGGGTTGGAAACATGCAGTTAAAACTTTAATAAAGAAATAATATAACAATCAATTAAACTTTAAATGATATGAAAAACAAGAAAAAACTGTGCTTTGGAGTAATTATTGGAACACGTGCTTATTTTAATTCTGCGTTAGCAAAAGATGTTCGAAAACAATTGTTGAAAACAATAGAAGAACAGGGATATGATTATGTTATCTTGCCCGAAGATGCAACGCCGACAGGCAGTAGCAGTATTGAAACTCGTGAAGATGGTATAATATAAAATGTGCGGAATTGTTCCGTCAGAATCGTGATAAGATTGATGGTATCATTGTTTCATTACCAAATTTTGGCTTTGAAATAGGTATAATCAATGCTATCAGTATTGCAGATTTGAATGTTCCTGTTTTAGTCCAGGCATGTGATGATGAGAATGACAAGGTCGATTTGGATAGCCGTCGTGATGCTTTTTGTGGAAAAATTTCTGTTTGTAATAATTTATATCAGTATGGCATACCATTTACCGATACAACTCTGCATACATATTCTATCTATTCAGATCTATTGGCAAAAGATATAAATCGATTTGCTTCTGTATGTAGAGTGGTCAATGGACTTCGTCATGCACGTATTGGAGCGATTGGTACTCGTCCTGCTGGTTTCCAGACAGTACGTGCAAGCGAAAAAATTCTTCAGGCTACGGGAATAACAGTTGTCCCTGTTGATTTATCTGAAATATTAGGCGCCGCCCGTAAGATAGAAGATGCAGATGCTGAGTTGATACAGAAAGTTGAAGAAATAAAGAAATATGCAAAAGTTCCTCAGCAATATAGCGAGAAACTGATGTTGCAAGCTAAGTTTGGTGTAGCTGTTGAACGTTGGATGAATGCTAATGCTATTGATGCTGTTGCAATTCAGTGTTGGGATTCATTGGAACAGAATTATGGATGTGCCGCTTGTGTTACGATGAGTATGTTAGGAGAAAAATTGATTCCTGCTGCTTGTGAGGTAGATATAGCAGGTGCTGTTTCTATGTATGCACTTACTCTTGCTTCTGGCCGTCAGTCTGCTTTGCTTGATTGGAATAATAATTTTGCCGAAGATCGTAATAAATGTGTTTGTACTCATTGTGGCAATTTTCCGAAGTCATTTATTATGAACGATATAGAGTTGGGAACTTTAGGAGTATTGGGTAGAACTTTAGGTAAAGTTCATACATTTGGAGCTGTATATGGAAAAGTAAAACAAGGTGATTTTACATTCTTCCGTATATCAACAGATGATACAAAAGGATGCATCAAGTCTTATTTGGGAGAAGGCTGTATTACAGATGATCCATATGGTATGGATGGATGTATTGCAGTAACGAAAGTAGACAATTTGCAGACATTAATGAAATACATTTGTAAGAATGGATTTGAACATCATGTTGCAATGTGTCGTGGAAATGTAAAAGATATCTTGCAAGAAGCTATTGAAAGCTATTTGGGATGGAATTTGTACGTTCATGAATAAATAATAAGATTATGATACTCGTAGAAAATTACATCTTGGCAATTCTTTGCTGCGTTGTTTGTTGTATCTGTTGGGGATCATGGGCTAACACTCAAAAAATGGTTGCAGCAAAAAACTGGAGTTTTGAATTGTTCTATTGGGATTTAACTATAGGCTTATTCCTGACAGCAACATTGGCTGCTGTTACATTGGGAAGCTTGGGAAGTGAAGGTCGAACATTTTTCGAAGATATTACGGCAATGGACTGGAATAGCATTAAGTATGCAATTTTAGGAGGTATTGTCTGGAATTTCGGTAATATCTTTTTAACGGCGGCAATTGCTGTGGCTGGTATGTCTGTTGGTTTTCCGATAGGCGGTGGACTTGCATGGATTGGAGGTATTATTTTCAATTATCTGCTTATTGCCTTTACCGGACAAGCTTATCCGGGAAATCAGCTGTTGTTATGGCTTGGTGTAGCTGTTATAGTGATTGCTATTTTAATTTGTGGCAAAGCTTATGGAAAACTTTCTTCAGGAAAATCTGGAGTTACTCCTAAAAAGGGAATTCTGTTAGCGGTTATGGCAGGTATTGCAATTATGTTTTTCTATGGGCTTGTTGTAAAATCTATTGATCCGCAATATGTAACAGGTGGAACCGGTACATTATCGCCATATACGGGAGTATTTTTCTTTGCTTTAGGCGTATTGGTTAGTACCCCAGTCTTCAATTCCTTTGCAATGCGCAATCCGGTATCTGGCAATAAAGTAACAATGAAAGATTACTTTGCCGGTACTTCTCGAACTCACCTGATTGGTATTTTGGGTGGTTTAATATGGATGGGAGGAATGGTTGTCAGTTTTATGGGAGCTGGAGCTGCGAATCCTGCTATATCCTATGCATTAAGTAATGCTTCCCCTGTTGTAGCCATGATTTGGGGAGTATTTGTCTGGAAGGAGTTTAAAGGTGCCCCTAAGGGAACTAATGGCTTAATCAGTAGTATGTTTGTACTATTTATATTAGGTCTTGTATTAATAACTCTTTCTAACTGATTTATAGATTATTATTTGTTTTCAGGGTTAGTTATTAGGGGGGGAAAGGTCTTTTTCTCCTCTCCCCCCTTATTGTTTAAATCGAAAATGAAATCATTATGAATTATTATAAATATCTGATAGGAATAGGTGCTGTTTATTTTTCGTGCGGATCTTTTCCAAATAAGGATGGTGAAGCTGTGAACTTGGTCAACCAGATTCGTGAGCGTGCCTTTGGAAACACAGAACATAATATTAGTGCAAGTGGCGAGAAGCTGAAAGAAGCGATTATGCAGGAACGTAAATTGGAATTTGCCGGTGAAGGTATTCGCCGCTGGGATATGCTGCGTTCTGGCAAGTTCCTGGAAAAAGCACTGGCGGTACGTCAGGAAATGCTTCAGATGGTCAATGACATTGAAGCTCAGGGATACCATCGTTTTGCAAACGGAAATGAAATTCCAGCTTATATTTATGTGAAGAAAGTTGAGTTGGAAAATCCGCTGACTTATGATCCTGATGAAAGTAATCCTGTCTTGTACCCGGGATGGAGAGGACAGTATGATTATAGTACGACACCAGTGGCAAATAATGTGAAAGGAACTGCGCATAATCTCGCAATCAAAGGATTGTTTAAATATATTGATCCGAATGGTCCCGAGGCTGCAGCGTTGATAGCAGAAGGTTATGAAAAAGTAAATTGGGGTGTAGATTTGGTTAAATATAAAGAGCATTATACCGATACCAATCTGTTGCCGGGTGTAAAAGCCGGTAATGTAGCTCCCAGACTTTACTGGCCTATGCCGTTCGAAACATTGACTATGTCTAAAGGTAAGATTACCAATGGATATGGGCTTGCTCAGGAGTAATAAGAATCTGATATAAGTTTAAGATTTACATCGGGAGGTCTTTCTAAAGATCTCTCGATGTTTTTTTATTTTTTGTACAAAAAACAAAAACTTTTGTACAAATTTTCTTGAAAACAAGCCAAGAGTCTTCTGCAAGAAACAGCAGAAATCTCTTGGCTTGTTTTGTTGCAGTCCGACGTTCGTCAATACGCAGGTTAGTCGGGTGCACTTACAGATTTTCACTGTAGCTGTCAAACAGCGGTTGTAGCAGTTCGGGCACGTTTATTCCCTGTTTCTTTATTTCTTCCAGACAGCCCTTGCCTTTGCCGGTCAGTGTGAAATACATCTGGCGCTTATCTTGTTTTCCCAGAAATCTGGCAACCATTTCCTTCTTTTCTATCAGACTGATGGTCTTCGAGGCGTGCGAAGGAGTCATGCCTGTACGTTCTACGATGGTTCCCGCCGCAACAGTTTCCCCGCCGATGCTGCACAGTACCATTGCTTCGTTCAGCGAAATTCCGTATGTTGTTACCAGTTGGTTTTCCAGTTCGGAGAGAGCTTTAAGCAGCTCTCTCATGACACATATACATTTTATTTTTTCCATGCAGTTAAATAAACAAGTTTACATTAGCCTGTTCTGCGCGTTCCATGTAAGTAGCCACACCTCCTATGGTTACATTATCCAGCAACTCTTCTTTGCTTACGCCCATGACGTCCATTGACATCTGGCAGGCTATAAATTCTACACCATTGTCGATTGCCTGTTGACGGAGTGATTCCAGTGAATCAATGCCCTTGCGTTGCATGATATAGCGCATCATACGCGTTCCGATACCGCCCATATTCATCTTCGACAATTTCAGCTTCAGTGAACTGGAAGGAAGCATCATGCCGAACATTTTTCCGAAGATGTCTTTTTTCACTTGTGGCTTGTGTACCTTCTTGATGGCATTCAATCCCCAGAATGTAAAGAATATCGTCACTTTCTTTCCTGTGGCAGCAGCTCCGTTAGCCAGCACAAAGGTAGCTAATGTTTTGTCAAGATCATCGCTGAACAGAATGAAAGTTTTCCCTGCTTCTGTATTGATTTCTCTGACAGCCTTTTCGCAGGAAGATGCTTTTTCAATCACTACCCGATACGTACCGCTTGCCGCCGATTTCTCCAGAAAACGATTGCCGGTACTTTTGCACCATGCTTCAGCATCGCGCGGAAAACCTGCATCGGTTGCCCGTATTTCAAGACGTTCACCCGGGTTCAGCGTTTCCATGGTCTTCTTTAGTTTCATGATGGGACCGGGACATTGGATGCCGCAAGCATCTACTTTTATGACTTTTTCCGTGGTCGGCCGGCAGCAGGAGGTAGTGGACTGGCAGGAAGACGACGGTTGTTCCGGCAAGCAGACAGGGGTAGTGGCAGCCTTGTAGGTCTTGATGCCTCCAATCAGGTTGCGCACATCCTGATAGCCGTTGTCTTTCAGTATGCACGATGCCAGATATCCTCTCAGTCCTACACCGCAGTAAACAATGACAGGCTTGTCGGACGGAATTTCGTTCATGCGCTCGCGTAACTCGTCAAGTGGTACGTTGATGGCGCCTGGAATCTTGCCTAAGCTGTATTCGTCGGCAGTACGCACATCTACCAGCGTCACTTTCTTCAGGTCGGCTTGCTGGAGTTCGCGCCAGTAGATCGGGTTCATTTTTCCACTCAGAATGTTGCCTGCTACATACCCTGACAGGGCTACAGGGTCTTTTGCCGACGAGAAGGGGGGAGCGTAGGCATGTTCCAGCTCCGTCAGGTCGTATACCGTTCCGTTCCGTTTGATGGTCAGTGCATATTCATCAATGCGTTTGTCCACTCCGTCGTAGCCTACAATCTGTGCTCCGTACAACTTCCCGTCGGTAGGAGAGAAGGTAATTTTTATATCCAGCATCGATGCGCCCGGATAATAGCCGGCGTGCGAGTTGGAATGGATAGTAGCCGACAGATAAGGTATATCCATTTGTTTCAGTCGCTTGGCAGGAAGTCCGGTTGAGGCTACGGTCAAATCGAATACTTTTGCGATGGCTGTGCCGATAGAACCTTCGTATTTGATTTTGTTGCCGAATACCATGTTGTCTGCCACGATACGAGCCTGGCGATTGGCCGGTCCGGCGAGGAAGTTCAACCACGGCTTGTGTGTAATGGGGTGCGGAAATTCTATCGCGTCGCCTACGGCATAGACCGATTCATCGGACGTCTGCAAATATTCGTTTACATAGATTCCTCGCATTTCGCCGAGCTTCAGTCCGGCTTCGGTTGCCAGACGGGTTTCAGCCCGTACACCGATAGAGAGCAATACCATTTCGGCATTCACCTGAATACCCGACTTGAAGTTGACTGTTATTCCTTCGGCAGTTTTCTCGAACGATTCGACAGCCTGTTCCAGATACAGTCGGACACCCTTCTGTTGCAGGTGTTCGTGTACCAGAGCTGCCATCGAATAGTCGATAGGTCCCATTACCTGATTGGCCATTTCTACAACCGAAACTTCGATGCCGCTGTGATGAAGGTTTTCCGCCATCTCCAGACCGATGAAACCGCCGCCTACGATGACAGCGTGTTTCACAGCTTTCTGCTGCATGTAACTCTTGATGCGGTCGGTATCGTTTACGTTTCTCAGGGTGAAGATGCCTTCGGTATCAATGCCCGGCAGAGGCGGACGCACAGGAGAGGCTCCCGGCGAGAGCAGCAGTTTGTCGTACGATTCGGTGTAGGTCTTTCCGGAAGAACGAACGGTTACTTCCTTCTTTTTTACATCGATGGCCGTTACTTCCGAACGGGTACGTATATCGATGTTGAAACGTTTTCCGAATGATTCGGGAGTCTGTACGAAGAGTCGTTCACGGTCTTCGATGACTCCACCTATATAATAGGGTAAGCCACAATTGGCATACGAGATGTATTCACCTTTTTCGAATAAAATGATTTCGGCTTTCTCTGTGTTGCGGCGGATGCGTGCGGCTGCGGTCGCTCCTCCGGCTACTCCTCCAATGATGATGTACTTCATGTGTGTATTCTTTTATGCTGTTATTATTTTCTTTTGGAAACTTTTTGCAAAGAAAATAATTAATTCTTTTTGAATAAAATTTCCGATGGAAAATATTTTCCTGCTTAATAGTAATTAACATTCTGGGGGGATTGGAAGCTGAAAAAGGGAAGAGAAAGGCAGAATAAGCGTTCTATTTATCGTAGCAGACATATTTTTTGATTATTTTTGAGGCTGTAAACTTATTAAATAAAAACAGATAGATGAAACCAATACATTACACACTAGCAGCTTTGTTGCTGGCTTCGGCCTCGCTGTGGGCACAAAACGATGAAGGATATAAGTTTGAAACGGTCGTAAACCAGAAAGTCACTCCCGTAAAGGATCAGGCATCCAGTGGTACGTGCTGGTGCTTTGCTACGACTTCTTTTGTGGAAGCTGAACTGTTGCGTCAGGGAAAGGGAGAATACGATCTTTCGGAAATGTTTATCGTACGCCAGAAGTACATGAATCAGCTGAAGGATAATTTCTTGCGTCAGGGAAAGGGGAATATCGGACAAGGCAGTATTACTACCAGTTGGATTACCGCTTTCAATCAGGTAGGTATCGTTCCGGAAGAGGTTTATACGGGCATCAACTACGATTCGAAGTTTCATAATCATACGGAACTGGTGGACTATATGACGGCTATTGCCAAGCAGGCTATTGACATGAAGAAGTGTTCTCCTCAGTACGAGCAACTGATGAACAGTTTGTTCGATATTTATATGGGTAAATTGCCAGAGAAGTTTACTTATAAAGGAAAGGAATATACTCCGAAGAGCTTTGCCGAAAGTCTGGGTATCTGTACGGACGACTATGTCATGCTGACCAGCTTTACGCACAAGCCGTATTACAAGCCGTTTGAGATTGAGATTCCCGATAACTGGGAGCACGACCGCATGTATAACTTGCCGCTGGATGAACTGATAGAAGCTACCGACTATGCACTGACCAATGGTTATACGGTGTGCTGGGACGGTGATGTGAGCGAACGGGGCTTTTCTTTCTCGAATGGAGTTGCCATTAATCCGGAAGTGGATGATGTAGACGAATATAAGGACAGCGACCGTGCACGCTGGGGACAGATGACGAAACGTGACCGTCTGGCTGAGGTTTTCCAGTTCAAGCATCCTTATCCTGAAGTGAATGTGACACCGGAAGTCCGTCAGCAGGGGTATGAATCGTTTGCAACGACCGATGACCACTTGATGCATCTTACCGGTATTGCTAAAGACCAGAATGGTACGAAGTATTATATTACAAAAAACTCTTGGGCAGCCGACAGCAATAAGTTCGGTGGTTATCTGAACATGTCGGAAAGTTATGTGCGTGCCAAGACCATTTATGTGATGATGCACAAGGATGGACTTCCTAAGGAATTGAAGAAAAAACTGGGAATTAAATAAGTTATAAGAAATAAGGCTGCCTTATGGGGTAGCCTTATTTCTTTTATTTTTTAGGACTTTCTACCGATAACGTATTGATGCAGCGGTCATCATGTTGACGATTGTTAAACCATATCATCGCCAGTCTTGGCAAAGGTTACTCTAATTGTTTTATGGAATGGTATAAAGCGTGAGATGATAGCGATAACCAATGTAATGATAAACAGCCAGCCCAAGATTTCCTTTAATGCCAACAGCAGACTTTGTTGTTGCAGGGTAGTGTAGAGTGATGTCGTGGCAAGTTGGGTTGCTTCTGCATATCCGTGTCCCTGTACCAGACCGTTTGCGACCGATTGCGAGAATCTGGAAGCAGCAAGGGGATCGGCCATCGTGATGGTTTCGGACAGAGAATGCATGTATTTTTGTTCCAGCCGGTATAAGGTGTTGCTATAAAAAGAAGTCGCGATGATAGGAGCCAGCACCGAACGGAAGATGATGAGAAAAAAAGCATTCGAGAGCAGAAACTTCGGGTTCAGGTCTTCTACGGCGAACAGGGCAAAGGCGATAATCAAGGAAAGCATGCCGAGACCGCGCAGGAAGATGGGAAAGTAAAGCATTTCGTAGGTGCTTTCGGGCGATATGCCGAAATACAGGATTCCGAAGAATGCAGCAAAGCATGCCATGCCTCCGGCTATGAAGAAACGGAAACGCCAGCGTTGCCACCTGAACCACCAGAAGCAGATGAAAGCGCCTAACAGATAACCTGGTAAAAGCCAGATATAAAGCACGTAGGAGTGCGTAGTATCAACCTTCAGGATAGAAGTCATATAGTTTGTCAGCAGGGTAGTTGAGGTACTGAAAAACATGATGAGCATCATGTAGAAATAGGCGATAATGGCCTTAGGCTGGTATAAGGGAGCCAGATTGACGTACGGGTTCTGAGAGTGATATTGCATCCATACAAAGAAAGCAATCAGAATGGGAGCTATAATGATATAGGCACATATCTTGTAAGACGACATCCAGTCGAGTACTTTTCCGTAATTAATGACATACATCAACATCAGCAGGCCGATGGCAATGACGAACATTTCGCGCAGGTGGAGCTCTTCTACAGGTATTTTCTTCAGTGGGCGGTCGTGGCGGTAACAGATAATAATGACCAGAATGGCGAGCATTAGCAGAAGCATCATGAAGTAGTACATGTACTTCCAGTCGTAATGGTAGGCAAGTTCTGCAGTAAGCACCATCGAAAGTTGTCCTCCTCCATATACCAGCGGATAGAAGTAAGAATAAAATTCGCTGCGGACATTTTTAGGGCTGAATATTTTTTGTGCATGACGGATGAACCAAAGCATAAGAAAGCCCTTCAGAAAACCGATGGCAAAGCTGGCGACAATCAGGATGTCGGCGCTTTGCGAGCGGGCGCATATCCAACTGAGTATAATTTGTAAGGAGAGGTCTGACAGTAATAAGGACTTTGGAGAGAAGGCTGCCAGAACTTTGGGTACGATAGGGTAGGCTATGGCCATTCCCGCCGAAGCCGCATAATATCCCATAGTGATATCTTCGGTATTGGTTCCTAAGGTATTCGAAACCTCCAGCATGCTGCCGGTATATGAACCGTTAAGCATGGTTACCGGAAGAATAATGATAAAGACACTAACCAGTGCCAGCCAGTTGGGAACCCATTTCCGCACGGGAACTCCCAGTTCTCTCATGTTAATCATTTGCGTAGGGCTTCTGTTTCTACCATCATTCCGGCACGCAGGTGTTGTGCGTCTTCTTCACTGATGTCGGTAATATCGATACGGACTGGTATGCGCTGCTGTACTTTTACAAAATTACCTGCCGAATTGTCGGTCGGTACAAGAGAGTATTTTGAACCGGTTGCTTCGGAAATGGCGGTGACTTTTCCATTGAATACTTTTCCGGGCAATGCGTCTACCTTGATGCGTACCGGCTGTCCGATATAAATATTTACTATTTGCGTTTCCTTATAGTTGGCAGTAATCCATTTATCCTTGCTGCGGACCAGGTATGAAATTGTCTGGCCGGCCTGTACGAATTGTCCGGGCTCCAGTGTACGACGTCCCATGTATCCGTCGTAAGGTGCTGTTACTATGGTGTACGATAAGTTCAGGCGTGCCAGATCCAGATCGGCCTCTTTCCGCAGAATGGCAGCTTCGGCACTGGTATTTTTCTTGCTTGCCTCTGTGTATTGTGATAAGGCAACACGCTTTTGTTCGAGTAATGCCTGATAGCGTGCCTGGGCTGCGTCGTAGGCTGCTTTGGCCTGTTCGTATTGCTGTTCGGGTACGGATTCTTCTTTCAGCAGGCGTTCAAAGCGATGATAATCCTGTTCCAGTTGCCAAAGCTTGGCTTTAGCCTCGGCAATGTTTGCTTCCTGTACGGCGATGTTGGTGTGTGAGGTCTCAATACCCGAATGAAGTGCATCTTTTGAGCCCTTTGCATCGAGTAAGGCAGCTTCGGCTTCTTTGACTCTTATCTTATATTCACGGTTGTCGAGAACCAGTAATGTATCTCCTTGCCGTACGAACTGGTGTTCTGTAAACCGGACTTCTCTGATATATCCTGTAGCACGGATATTCAGGGGTATTACATATTGGTCGACAAATGCGTCGTTTGTAACTTCATAGTTGAAGTAACGCCAAAAGTAATTGGCTGTCCACCATAGTCCTGAGCCTGCCAAGGTGATGCAAATCATGTTCAGTATGATGTTGCGAACTTTCAGTTTCTTGAGTTTCTGCTGTTTCAATTTTAATTCAGACATAGCAAGTGTTGGTTAAGTTGGTTGTATTAAAGGCGTCCGCAGGCGCGTTCCAGTTGATAATAAGTATAGATAACTCGGGTACGTGCCGAAGTTAGTTGGAGTTCTGCGTTCAGACGGACGGAATTAGCATCCAGCAAATCGGTCAGAATGGCCAACTGGCTCAGGTAGCGGTTTTGCATGATCCGGTAATTCTCTTGAGCCTGCTTGACTGAAAGTTTCAATGCTTCTACTTGCTGTAAAGCTTCACGATGACGGAGATAGGCTGTGCGTACGTTCACTCTTATTTGTTGTATCTTTTGTTCTTCTGTATTCTGACTGAGTGCTACAGCCAGTTTGCTTTCCTTTATTTTATGGTTGTTTTTGTAAAGTGCCGATAACGGATAAGATACAGACAATCCGATATTCCAGTTATTGTTGTACATATCGACCATCGTTCTGGAGATAGGGCGTGCCAGTGTATTCGATGCGTAGAGTGATACGTTCGGCAAATTGGCGGCCTTTGCCAGACGAACATCGTTGCGAGCTACTTGTGTCTGTTCCCGAAGTAACCGGATGGCAGGATCGTTCATGTAGGCTTGGGAAACATAATCGTTGTACTGTTCAAGGGCTACAGCTCGGTAAAGCAGGGTAGTATCGGGCAATAGCAGACGGTTTTCGTCGATGCCTAACAGAATATCCAGTTGTTGAGATACCAGTGCAATGCTGTTCTCTGTTTCTGTCAGTGAAAGTCGGTCGTTGGTGAGTTGCATTTCACTGCGCAACACATCGTTATTTGTTATCAAGCCTTCCTTTTTCATCTGGCGGATATCCTTCAGGCGTCGTTCTGATTCTTCGATGTTTCGGGTCAGGACATCATGCTGGCGGTACAAACTGAATAAGCTCATGTACTGCTCCAGCAGATTGAGTTTTACATCCGCACGGTCGGTTGCAGTCTGTAGCGATGCTACGCTTTTTTGTAAGTCCGCCTTACGGATGGAATAATGTATTTTACCTCCTTGATATAAGGGCTGTGTAAAGTCGATGGCATAGTTTTGAGACCAGTCGGGAGTATCGGGGTAGGTGGGCGATGACAAGCCGTGCTGAAAGACAACAGGCTGCCCCACGACTCCGCCCTTCAGGCCGATTTGCAAATCGGGAAGCCGTGAAGTACGGGCTGTCTGGCTTTGTTCGTGTGCAACGGATTCTTTCAGCATGTCCGCCTGAATCTTCAGACTGTTTTCTGTACCTCGTTGAAAGAGCTCGTCTACTGTAAGGAATAACGAATCGGTTGGTGAAGCCAGACAAGGATAGCTGCTGCTCAACAATAGGAATGCGAGTAAGGGCTTATACATTTTCAAGTACATTATATACAGAATTAAGTTCGGACATCATGACTCTTATGCCTTCCAGACCAATAATCTGTTCGGCATGTACATATACCTGATCGAGTACGGGACGAATTTGATTTCGGAATTCTTCTCCTTCGTTTGTGAGAAAGACCAGCTTGCTCCGGCGGTCGTTTGGATCTTCTTCTACCTGAGTTCGGGATAAGTTTAGAATAAGGCCAGTTGTTTTGAGTCCTCAATATAGTATCCTTGCAATGCATCCGGTTTGTTTTCAAAGAAACAATAA
>NZ_DBMACV010000083.1:0-13053 GCF_057861905.1 Phocaeicola sp.
TTATTGTTTGTAATTCTTTGTAATTCAGCACTATAAAGTTACAACAATTTTTGCTAATCACCAAATTTACAAACACTTACAATTCGTCGAACTCACGTTAAAATATTTAATTAATAAATCCGACTTTCTAATATTATTCTTACCTTTGTAGAAGGTTGTTTTTGAAATAATGAAACAATGCCTATATTTAGTTATACTTAAATCTTATCTTGCCCTATGAAAGGAATTTCATTTAGCTTCATAAGCTTGTGTTGCGTTTTTCTGTCGAGTTATCTCGTATCGTGTTCCCCAAAAGAAACATTAAATTCTGATTATGAGGTGATCCCTAAGCCTTTGGAGATAAGCTGCAAAGGAAACTCTTCTTTTTTGTTGAAGGATGGAATAGCTGTTGTCTATCCGGAGAATAATGCAAAGATGCGTGACAACGCTGAATTTCTGGCAGACTATGTATCTCGTCAGACGGGATTGAAGCTCACTCTTCGGGCAGGAATACCTGTTGATGGTGCCATATGCCTGACACTCGACCTGACCGACGATAATAAGGAAGCTTACAAACTGGTTGTAAACGATAAGCGGATTTGCATTTCCGGTGCTTCCGAAGCTGGAGTCTTTTATGGAATCCAGACATTACGCAAGTCGCTTCCCGTAGCCCGGCACATAAATGTAAATCTTCCGGCTGTTGAAATTTACGATAAACCTCGTTTTGCCTATCGAGGTGCCATGCTGGATGTGGCACGTCATTTCTTTACGGTAGACGAAGTGAAGACTTTTATAGATATGTGCGTGCTGCACAATATAAATCGGTTTCACTGGCATCTTACTGACGACCAGGGATGGTGTATCGAAATAAAGAAGTACCCTAAACTGATGTCGGTTGCTTCTCAGCGAAAGCAGACGGTTGTAGGACGTTGGTGTAGTGGCGTGTATGATGGAACTCCCTATGGAGGTTATTATACTCAGGAAGAAGTTCGCGACATTGTCGATTATGCTGCCAAGCGTTATGTTACAATTATTCCGGAAATAGACCTGCCGGGCCATATGCAGGCTGCCCTTACTGCCTATCCTGAGCTGGGATGTACGGGAGGACCTTATGAGGTGAGAGAAACATGGGGCGTATCGGATGATGTGCTGTGTGTAGGAAACGATTCTACGTTGCAGTTTGTGAAAGATGTCTTGTCCGAAGTAGCCGATATGTTTCCTTCGGAATACATTCATATAGGTGGTGATGAATGTCCGAAGGTACGCTGGGCAAAATGTCCGAAGTGCCAGGCTCGTATAAAGGCATTGGGCCTGAAGTCGGATGCAAAGCATACCAAAGAGGAACGTCTGCAAAGTTATATGATTCATGAGGCGACGAAATGTCTGAATGAAAAAGGCAAACAGATTATAGGTTGGACGGAAATACTGGAAGGCGGACTGGTTCCCGGTGCAACTTTGATGTCGTGGATTGGTGAAAGTGGCGGCATCGAAGCGGCTCATCAGCACCATGATGTTATTATGACGCCCAATACTTATTTGTATTTCGATTATTATCAGTCGAAACAGGTGGAAGACGAGCCTCTGGCTATCGGTGGATACTTGCCGATAGAAAAAACATATAGCTACGAGCCTATGCCGAAAGAACTCAATGAGGAAGAGCAACAATATATAAAAGGTGTACAGGCAAATTTGTGGACCGAATATATTCCTTCATTCAGTCAGGTGCAGTATATGACTCTTCCCCGTATGGGAGCCTTGGCAGAAGTGCAGTGGAGCGACCCGTCGCGTAAAGACTATAAAGATTTTCTTACCCGTATACCTCGGCTTACGGCTATATACGATTGTTATGGCTGGAATTATGCTACACATGTCTTCGATGTAAATGTAGATATAAAGGCCGATACGGCGAAACATGTACTGAATGTACAGTTGGGTACTATGGCCGACGATCCGATTTATTATACACTCGACGGTCAGGATCCTACTGAAAAATCCGCAAAATATACGGGTCCGTTTACAATAGATAAAGATGCCATCCTGAAAACAATGGCTGTGCATTCATCGCGTACGAGCAAGATTTCTATCGATACAATCCGTTTCAATAAAGCTACGCTGAAACCTGTCAAGCTGCTTCAGCCCAATCAGGAAAACTTCACCCCCGACGGTCCGGTGGTGCTGGTCGACGGTCGTCGCGGAAATCACAGTTTCGATACAGGAGCATGGGTAGCTGTTGCCGGCAATGACTTGGAGGCTGTTATTGATATGCAAGGCGAAACTACATTAAGTTCGGCCACCATTCATGTGTATGTCAGAAAAGATGCCTGGCTGTTCGATGCGAAGAAATTCTCGGTTGCCGTTTCCAGCGACGGGAAAAACTATAAAGAAGTTGCTTCACAAGATTATCCTGCCATGCAGCCTTCGGATGGCGATACCATTGCCGAGCATAAACTTTCGTTTGACCCTTGTAAGGCTGCTTTTGTTAAAATAAAGGTCGTAAGTGAGAAGCGTATGCCCGAATGGCATTTGAATGCGGGACTTACGCCGTTTTTGCTGGTTGATGAAATAAATTTAAATTAGTAAGTATATGAAGAAAATCTCTCTGTTGTTTTTTATCGTTTGTGCAATGCTGCTGGTTGTCAGTTGCACGAAGAAAACTGATGTAGGCATAACCCCGGAACCTCTTTCGTATTCGTTTGGAAAAGGTTCTTTTGAATGGAATAAAGATACTCGTATCATATTTAACGGCAGCAAGGACGCACAGACTATTGTGGAAACTGCATTTTCGGAAACCAGTTTTCCTGTATCGTTTGCAGCAGCTCAGCCCGGAAATAATTGCATTCAGCTGGAGCTGACAGATTCTATCAGTGGGGTAACTTCTCCTGAAGCTTATTCGCTTCATGTAGGCGAGGATGGAGTAAAGATACAAGCTTTGTCGGAAGCTGGATTGTTTTATGGTGTACAGAGCTTGATACAGTTGGCAGAGCAGGGTGAGGGTTGCATACAGTCGGTAGATGTCTTGGATGAACCTCGCTTTCCGTATCGTGGTATCATGCTCGATGTATCCCGTCATTTCCGCTCGAAGGATTTTGTGAAAAAGCAGATAGACCTGCTTTCGCATTATAAGTTCAACAGACTGCATCTGCATCTTACCGATGCTGCGGGCTGGAGAATAGCCATTGATAAGTATCCACGTCTGACTCAGTTTGCTGCCTGGAGAAAGGGTAAGACTTGGAAGGAATGGTGGAATGGTGACCGAGGTTATTGCGAAGAAACCGATCCGGAGGCTCAGGGTGGCTATTATACCAAAGATGATATCCGTGAAATGGTGGAGTACGCTCGTCAGCACTGTATTACAATTATTCCTGAAATAGAGATGCCTTCTCATTCGGATGAAGTCTTAACAGCTTATCCGGAATTGTCGTGTACGCATGAGCCGGGCAAACAGTCTGATTTCTGTGTCGGAAATGAGAAGACATTCGAGTTTCTTGAAGATGTACTTACCGAAGTGATGGAACTGTTCCCTTCTGAATATATTCATATTGGAGGTGATGAGGCAGCGAAAAGTGCCTGGAAGACCTGTCCGTTGTGTCAGAAACGCATGAAAGAGGAAGGTTTGAAAGATGTAGATGAATTGCAAAGTTATCTGATACATCGTATTGAACGTTTCTTGAACGAACATGGACGTAGCTTGTTGGGATGGGATGAAATACTTCAGGGAGGTTTGGCTCCAAACGCAACCGTCATGTCATGGCGAGGTGAACAGGGTGGTATTGATGCCGCCTTGTCGGGACATCATGCAATAATGACTCCGGGTGAATATTGTTATTTTGACAGTTATCAGGATGCACCTTATTCTCAGCCTGAGGCTATCGGAGGATATTTGCCTTTGAGTAAGGTTTATTCTTATAATCCCGTGCCCGATTCGCTCAGCGCTGATAATCAAAAGATGATATTGGGAGTGCAAGCTAATGTATGGGCCGAATATATTCCTACTGACGAACATATGGAATATATGCTTTATCCACGTGCTATCGCCTTGTCGGAAGTGGCGTGGACTGCTCCTGAAAGAAAATCATGGGATTCTTTCCATGACCGGATCCTGAAGATTATTCCTCAGCTCAAGGCTAAAGGGTATAATGCTTTTGACTATGCTAAGGAAATAGGTAATAGAAAAGAGTACAACCAGCCGGTAGAACATTTGGCTGTTGGTAAGAAAGTTACTTTTAATATACCGTATTGGCCGAATTATCCGGCTAATGGAGAAAAGACATTGACCGATGGTTTGCGCGGAGGTTGGAATTATAATGATAAACGTTGGCTGGGATTTGCAGAAAATCATCGTATGGATGTAGTTATCGATTTAGAAAAGGTAACGAAGATTCATTCTGTTTCTGCCGATTTCATGCAGATTTGCGGACCTTATGTATTTATGCCATCTGAAGTTGTTATTTCTTCTTCTGTTGACGGAAAAGATTATACTCAGTTGACTGCTATCAAACATCAGGTACAAAAAGATGATTCTGTATCATTTAAAAAATTCGGTTGGGAGGGAGAGACTGATGCCCGTTATATCAGATATCAGGCTATGGCTGATTCTTTGTATAAGGATGGTATTCAGTTTGTTGATGAAATAATAGTAAAATAAGCTTATAAATTAAGTAATTTAATTTTACTTTGTTTAGTTTTTTTGATATTTAATTATTATTAAAGAGCAAAGACAATTATTTTGTATGTGCGCATTGTATATATAAAATAATTATCTTTGCCCCTGCTTTTATGAAAGCGGAATTTTTTAATAATAAACTAAATCTAAATCTATGAAACGAAGTAAATTTTCAAAATTACTCTTGTTTTTGCTGATTGCCTCTGGATATAACGTAGCATCATATGCTGCCGAAAGTGGTGTTTCAGTATTGAATGGATCGTTGTCATCAAGTTCTGTGGCAAAGGTCACCACAACAGGTCAAGTTGTTGATGCCAAGGGAGAACCTCTTATTGGGGTAAGTATTCTTGAGGTTGGCACGACTAATGGTACGATTACCGATATAGATGGTAATTTTACATTGTCAGTTAATGAAGGAGCAACACTTGAGATTTCCTATATTGGATACAAGACTCAGACTTTGCCAGTTCGTGCTAAATTAGGCCAAATTGTAATGAAGGAAGACACAGAGGTGTTGGATGAAGTTGTTGTAACAGCTTTGGGTATTAAACGTTCACAGAAAGCATTGAGTTATAATGTGCAGGAAGTGAAAGGTGATGCTTTGACTGCTGTAAAGGATGCCAACTTCATGAACTCTTTGGCTGGTAAGGTTGCCGGTGTACAGATTAGTAGTGGTGCAACTGGTGCCGGTGGTGCAACTCGTGTTGTAATGCGTGGTATGAAATCTTTGACCAAAGATAACAATGCCTTGTATGTAATCGATGGTGTGCCTATGTTTAATACCGGAAGTAGCGGTGGTGAAGGACAGTTTGGTGAAATGGGTGGTTCGGATGCCGTAGCCGACTTGAACCCGGATGATATCGCCAGTGTCAGCATGATGACCGGCCCTTCTGCTGCAGCATTGTATGGATCTGCTGCTGCCAATGGTGTCGTTTTGGTAACAACCAAGAAAGGACAAACAGAACGTACTTCTGTTACTGTTTCAAATAGTACAACATTCTCGAAGGCATACATCATGCCGGAAATGCAAAACCGCTATGGTACAAGCACCGGTTTGTTCAGTTGGGGAGGTTTGACTGATAGAAGATACGATCCGTCTGACTTCTTTAATACTGGAACAAATATTATTAACTCTATAGCTCTGTCTACAGGTAATGCTAAGAACCAGACTTATTTATCTGCTTCTACAACTAACTCTGATGGTATTTTGCCTAATAACAGCTATAATCGTTATAACTTTACAGCTCGTAATACGACTAACTTCCTGAATGATCGCCTGACATTGGATATCGGTGCTCAGTACATTATTCAGAATAATAAGAACATGGTATCACAAGGACAGTATTACAACCCGCTGCCAGCTTTGTATTTGTTCCCTCGCGGTGATAACTTCGATGAAATTCGTTTGTACGAACGTTATAACACCAATTATGGTTATATGGAACAGTACTGGCCTTATGGAGATGGAGGTATGTCTTTGCAGAACCCTTACTGGATTCAGAATCGTATTCTTCGTACTTCAGAAAAGAAACGTTATATGTTGAACGCTTCTTTGAAATGGAAAGTTACAGACTGGTTCAATATTACAGGACGTGTAAACTTGGATAACTCTGACTATCGTAACAGGGAAGAAAAGTATGCATCTACACTGACTACATTCTGTGGCTTGAGTGGTGGTTTGAAAGATGCAATGCGTCAGGAACGTGCTTTATATGCCGATGTATTGGGTTCAATTGACAAGACATTTGGAGAATTCCGTTTGAATGCCAACTTTGGTGGATCTATTTATCATACATCAATGAATGAATTGTCCATTGCAGGCGACTTGATTATCCCGAATTTCTTCCAAATGAACAATATCAATTTCTCTTCTAACTATAAGCCGGAGCCAAGTGGTTATACGGACGAAATTCAGAGTGTTTTTGCAAGTGCTGAATTGAGCTGGAGAAATCAGTTGTATTTGACATTGACTGGACGTAATGACTGGGATTCTAAATTGGCTTTTTCTAATCAGTCGTCATTCTTCTATCCTTCTGTTGGTTTGTCTGCTGTTTTGTCTGAAATGATGAGCCTTCCTGAATGGTTGACTTATGCAAAAGTACGTGGATCATATACAGTTGTTGCCTCTTCATTCGACCGTTTCTTGACAAATCCGGGTTATGAATATAACGGACAGACTCATAACTGGGAAAATCCGACCGTATTCCCTATGGATAATATGAAGCCGGAAAAGACTAAATCTTGGGAAGTTGGTTTAAACTTGAAGTTCTGGGAAAACCGTTTTAACTTAGACGCTACTTATTATCGTTCTAATACTTTAAATCAAACATTTAAGGTAGATATTCCTTCTTCATCTGGTTATAACAAAGCAATTGTACAGGCTGGTAATGTACAGAACCAAGGTCTTGAATTAGCTTTAGGTTTCCATGATGAATGGGCTGGATTCGGCTGGTCATCTAATGCAACATTTACTTTGAACCGTAACAAAGTAAAACGTTTGGCAAGTGGTAGTATTAACCCTGTAACAGGCGAAGAAATTCAGATGGATGAAATGTACGTTGGATGGTTGGGTAAGGAAAACGTTGCTCCTCGTGTTATCTTGACAGAAGGAGGTTCTATGACTGACATCTACGTATATAATCAGTTGACTCGTGATAATAATGGTAATATAGAAGTCGATCAAAACGGTAATATTAGCATGAGCACTTCTTCTACTCCTACTAAAGTAGGTGATTTGGACGCTGATTTCAACTTGGGATGGACTAACCACTTTACTTATAAAGGTATTGATTTAGGTGTTGTACTGACAGCTCGTGTAGGTGGTCTTGCTTATTCTGCTACTCAGGGTATCTTGGATTATTACGGTGTATCAGAATCTTCTGCTACAGCTCGTGATAATGGTGGTGTACCTATTAATAATGGTATGGTAGAAGCTCAGAAATATTATCAGACCGTTGGTACTGGTGAAGGTGGTTATGGACGTTACTATTTGTATAGCGCTACAAACGTTCGTTTGCAGGAGTTAAGTTTGAATTATACTCTTCCTAAAAAATGGTTTAAGAATGTAGCAAATGTTACTTTAGGTTTAGTAGGACGTAACTTGTGGCTGATTTACTGCAAAGCTCCGTTTGACCCGGAACTTTCTGCATCTACTTCAAGTAACTACTATATGAACGTAGACTATTTTATGCAGCCGAGTTTGCGTAATATTGGCTTTAACGTAAAAGTTCAATTCTAATAAGGGAGACTAATGTCATGAAACAATATATAAGAAATATAACAGCCGGTGCTGCTTTGTTACTGATGGTAGGAAGCTGTACTGATAAATTTGAAGAATACAACACGAATCAGTATCAGATTCATGAAGCTGATCCTGCGACTTTGATGAAATCAATGATTGAAACCATTGTGAATATTCAGCAGAACGATTCTCAGATGCAAGATCAGATGGTAGGACAATTTGGAGGATATTTGTGTCCTTCTAATACATGGAGTGGTACAAACTTTGGAACGTTTAACGTAAGCGATGCTTGGAATGCCAGTCCCTGGAATACTAATTTTGAGAAAATCTATGGTAACTTCTTTCAGATACAGGAAGCTACAAATTCGGTTGGTCACTATTATGCATTTGCTCGTATGATTCGAGCTATTACGATGTTGCGTGTGGCTGATTGTTACGGTCCGATGCCTTATAGCCAGGTGAAGAAAGGAAACTTTTATGTGGGTTATGATACTCAAGAACAGGTATATAAGGGTATTTTGGATGATTTGGCTAATGCAGCTGATGTATTGTATGATTACAGTGTAGAAACCAATGGTCATGCTCCGTTAGCATCAAATGATCCTGTCTTCAGTGGTAATTATGCAAGTTGGGCAAAGTTGGCTAACTCGATGCGTCTGCGTGTAGCTATGCGTATTAGTGATTTCTTGCCCGATGTAGCAAAAGCTGCGGCTGAAGCAGCAACTTCACACAGAGCAGGGTTAATCGAAACTAATGCTGATAATGCGATTATGAGTTGTGGTACACAAAATAATCCTTATCAGATTGCTTCTGTAAGCTGGGGAGACTTACGCGTAAATGCAAATATTGTAGATTACATGAATGCATACGAAGATCCTCGTAGAGAAAAGTATTTCAATAAGTCTACTATTTCGGGTATGACAGACAAGTATGTTGGAATGCGTACAGGAGATAAAGATGTAATCAAGGCAAATGCTGGTGGCTTTTCATCTCCTAATGTAACAGCTAATGATCCTATGTTGGTATTCTGTGCAGCAGAAACAGCTTTCTTGCGTGCAGAAGGTAAACTTCGTGGCTGGAACGTAGGTGATAAGGACGCAAAGGCATACTACGAAGAAGGTATCAACCTTTCAATGAGTCAATATAATGTTTCAGGTGAAGAATATATGCAAATTGATGCAGCTCCAATGGTTTCTCACTTGAAAGACAACGTTCAGAATGCTGCAGCAACTATCAGTAATACTGTTTCTGTAAAATGGGATGATTCTGATAATACGCTTACAGGAAAGAACTTCCAGCGTATCATTACTCAGAAATGGATTGCCAACTATCCGCTGGGCTTGGAGTCATGGGCTGAATATCGTCGTACCGGATATCCTGAAATGTATCCTTGTATCGATAACCTTTCTAATAATGTAGTAAGTACTACTCGTGGTATGCGTCGTCTGGCTTTCCCATATACAGAAAAGCAGAATAATAAAGCGAATTGCGATCAGGGAGCTACCGATTTAGGTGGAGCTGATACACCGGCAACCGATTTGAAGTGGGCTAAAAAGAACTAATAACGTTAAATGAAAATTTATGAAAAAGATATCTTTATTATATACCTTATGTTTGTCATTACTGACTTCCATTTTTGTAGGTTGTAGTGATTGGACAGATATGGAAGCAAAGTCGTTTCCAGAAGAAATAACCTCTGATGAATATTATGCTGCATTACGTGCCTATAAACAAAGTGAACACTCTGTAGCTTTTGGATGGTTTGGTAACTGGACTGGAGAAGGAGCTTTTATGAAGAGTTCTTTAGCTGGTATTCCCGATAGTGTAGATATTGTATCTATTTGGGGAAACTGGTCTAATCTTTCTGATGCACAAGTTAAAGATTTACGCTTTTGTCAGGAAGTAAAGGGTACTCGTTTTACACTGTGCTTTATTATTACTGCTGTAGGTACTCAGATTACTCCTCAAAACGTATACGATACTTGGGAAGAAAAAGGTTATTCATCTGAGCAGGAAGCTGTAAATGATTTCTGGGGATGGCCTAAAGATGAAAGCGATAAAGAAGCTGTAGAAGCTTCTATTCGTAAATATGCTTCTGCTATTGTTGATACTATTAATAAGTATGGATATGATGGATTTGATATCGACTATGAACCTTCCTATGGATATAATGGTAACATTGTAGATGATGATAATAATATGTTCATATTTGTAGACGAATTAGGTAAGCATTTAGGACCTAAATCGGGTACAGGTAAGTTGTTGTTAATCGACGGAGAACCTCAGACTATTAAGAACAGACCAGATATAGGACATTATTTTGATTATTTTGTTATTCAAGCGTACACTTCAGGAGCAAATAGTGATTCAAATTTGGATAGACGTCTGATTTCTGGTGGAATAGCAGGAAACGGGTTAGTTCAGACTTATGGTGAAGAACTTGGCGAAGAAAGAGTAACGAATATGACCATAATGACTGAAAACTTTGAAGCAGTTGATGCAGCCATGAATGGAGGTTATCCTTATACAGACCGTTATGGCAATTCCATGATGTCATTGGAAGGTATGGCTCGCTGGCAACCTTCAAATGGTTTCCGTAAAGGTGGCGTAGGTACTTATCACATGGAAGCTGAATATGGAACCAGCCCTGAATATAAGAATTTGCGTAAAGCTATTCAGATTATGAATCCTTCTTCACATTCATTACTTAAATATTAATTAGATTATGAAACTGAATTATATAAAAACATTCTTTTGCTCAGCGATGATAGCTGGTATGGGAATATTTGCAGCATGTGATGATGCAGAATATTCTGTTCTTGATACTCATGCTTATATAAATGAAGCACTTGATGGAACAGGTACAAAAGTAACTGTTCAGGCTACAGGAGAAACCACAACTACAATCAATATTCATATGAGTGATGCTGCTTCTGTAGACAGTCATTATAAACTTGTGGTAGATCCTTCTGTATTGGAAACATACAATAAGCAGAATGGTACAAGTTACGTAACCATTCCTGAAGGTGAATATGTTTTACCCGAAGATATTGTTATTAAATCAGGAGAATATAATGCTGAAGAAACAACAATAACTTTGAAAGCTTTTACCAAGGAAATGGTAGATTCGGGAGAAGCTTATGCGTTGCCTGTCAGACTGGTTTCGAAAGATGGTAATTATCCTGTCATGGATAATACCGGATCTTATGTGATATTAGCTGAAAATATTATTCAGTTCTCAGCTCCTCAGTTCTATGGAGGTGCTAAGTTGTCTTCACCGGAATATGCTTCAGACCCGAAGAGCTATTCTCAATATACTGTAGAAGCACGTTTCCAGATTAGTGATACTAATAACCGTAACCGTGCCGTATTTACTACCAGTGATGGAGAAGCTGGCGGAGGTAGTCTGTTATTACGTTTTGAAGACCCTCAGTCTGCCAATAATGATCATCCTGCTCACTCATTGGTTCAGATTCAGTTGAATGGTTCATATGTGAATCCAACCAATCATTTTGATGTAAATAAATGGCAGCATATAGCTGTGACTTTCGATGGAACTACTTATCGTATCTATGTAAATGGTGTTGAAAGTGGTAAGTTGGAAGGTGGAAAACCTTGTTTGAAATTCAAAGGCATTGGTTGGTTTACTGATGGAGATGGAAATCAGTCAGGTTGGTGGAATGGCTGTAAGATTCTGGTAAGCCAGATACGTATCTGGTCTGTAGCCCGCAATGCAGCTCAGATTCAGAATAGTATGACACAGGTAAGCCCGAAAGCTGCCGGATTGGAAGCATACTGGCGTATGGACGAAGGTACAACCGAACAAAGAAGCGATGGTACTTATACTGTATTTAAAGATGTAACAGAACATGGTTATACATTGGAAACCAAGCAAAATGTTACTTGGGTAGATGGTATCTTATCTACTGATACAGCAACTCCTTGGAAATAAATAATTTTAATAATAATTCACCTCTCTGTCTCTCAGAGAGGTGAATGAAATAAAGACTAATAGTATGAAAAAGTTTTTTCATTATATATTAATGGCCGCCTTGATAGGTGGAACCATTCCTTTTACATCATGTAATGATGATGATGAAAACCAACTGAATGAATGGAATATGAGCTATATCTCCTTGCTTCCTGTAGATTATTTGAAACCTCTTACTACCGAGTTTACTTTGAATCATGCAGAAGGTACAGGAGTAGAAGGTAAGATCGACTTTCAGTTCATGGCTGTTTCATCAAAACCAGTAGAGCAAGATGTAACTGTAGATATTGAAGTGACTACAACTCTTCCTATCAGTGCAGATAAAATTGCTTTGAGTTCACAGAAGGCCGTAATAAAAGCTGGGCAAAAACAGTCAGAACCTATTACTTTAAGTATTACTGACTGGTCTGAATTGGCTGATAATAAAGAAGCTGCTGAATACACTCTTAACATAAACATGAAATCTGTAAATTCGAATGCTCAGGGAGTTACTTTTAGCGAATTTAATAAAGGGTTTGCATTTACTGTGAAGAAAACAGCCGAGAAACCCAAACAAGATGTACTGGTTACTACGCCGAAAGAATGGATTTTTACTTTCATGGACGGAGTAGAAAACCCGGGAGCTAACACTGTGGCAGGTACAGGAAGTAATGATGTGGCTACTAATGGAGTGCCTTTCTGGCTTACAGTAGATTTTAAATCTGTAAAAACTATATCAGGTATACAGACTCAGCATTGGGCAAATCAGTATGCTCCAACTAAAGTAGAATTATTTACTTCAGAAAATGGTACTACTTGGGAGTCTATAGGAGTATTCGAAACAAGTGGTTATACCCAAACTATCAAATTTGATCAGAGAATAGACACTCGTTTCTTGAAATATCAGATGATTGATGTTCCTGGCCGTGTAGATATTACAAGATTTTCGGTATATATGTATCAGTAAAAAATTATTTTATTTTAAAATAAAATGTCCATATAGAAACACTATTGCAGTGGTCAAAGGTAGCGACTCTTTATATAGATGTTCCGAAAAAAATAATAAATTTGTTACCATTAGATTAATGGGGATAAATAATTTAACGTGAGTTCGATGAATTATAACTATTTGTAAATTTGGTGATTAGCGAAAATTGTTGTAACTTTATAGTGTTCAATTACAAAGTATTACAAACAATA
>NZ_DBMACV010000084.1:0-12923 GCF_057861905.1 Phocaeicola sp.
GAGATTATCTTCTGAATATCGCTGCCTGAAAAAGTTAACTACACTCTTATCGTTGATAAAGAAAAGAGGGTGAATCGCGTATTACGACACACCCTCTTTGTGACCGCGACAGGATTCAAACCTGTAACCGGCTGATCCGTAGTCAGCTACTCTATTCAGTTGAGCTACGCGGCCAATAATTTTCAATTTTTCAATAAAGAAGAGTGACCGCGACAGGATTCAAACCTGTAACCGGCTGATCCGTAGTCAGCTACTCTATTCAGTTGAGCTACGCGGCCAATTCTTTCAATATTTCAATTCAGAAGAGTGATCGCGACAGGATTCAAACCTGTAACCGGCTGATCCGTAGTCAGCTACTCTATTCAGTTGAGCTACGCGACCAATTCTTCATTTATTTTGTCAGAAAGAAGAGGGTGACCGCGACAGGATTCAAACCTGTAACCGGCTGATCCGTAGTCAGCTACTCTATTCAGTTGAGCTACGCGGCCATGTCTTTTTTCTTAACGGGTGCAAAGGTATGAGGTTTTTCCGAAACTTCCAAATATTTCCAGCTATTTTTTGCAGATTTTTTATTCGATAAACCGCGATCCAAATATCTGCCAGCCCAGTGTAAGGCCTATATTCCAGTTCTTAGATGGTGAGCTATAGTGATTTAGATAAGCACTGATTGCGCCGAAAGGAAGCTTTACTATCAGTGACAATTCTCCCATATATTCTATCCGGCTGAAGAGTTTTCCGTAAGAAGCCTTCGATTCTTCATTGCATACTATCGGAAAAATCGGAGCAAAGCCGTAAACTTCTGCTCTTACATGAAAGACCGGCGTTATCTGAAAAATAGGCATGACACCTGCTCCGATGAATTGATTGGCCCGGAATGCTTCATTGTAGGTAATTTTGCTGTGGACAGTAGGAGCGAATTCTCCGGCCTGCATCATGGTTGCCGTATAGTTCTGGCTGAAATTGCGCGAAGAATAGTAGGCATGAATATAGTTTCCCAATACAAATCTGGAAGAAAGGGGATAGTAGCGTTCCATTTCATACGATACTTGCAGCCATGACTGCACATAATTATATGAGCCATTGTAAGGGTCGGGAGTCGAACCACCTTGAAAATACTCTCTTCCGGTATATATATTGGCCACAAGCCGTTCTCTTCGCCCTGCCGTAGGATATTGTTTACTGTTTAATGTATTTCCATCCATGGCTACAGAACCGCCGAATATGGTATAGCGGCTGATGTCGTTCTTGTCGTTGTTGAAGTCGATTACATTGCTTTGGAAATACTGGTCCTGCAGTTTTCCGATGCCTATTCCGAATTCGGCCTTCTGTCGTGTAAGGAAAGGAAGCGAAACCAGCAGTTTGACAAAGTGCTCTTTCTTCTTGTTGAAGACAGGGGTACTTCCCTTGGTGAAAATCTTTTCCTGTTTGAAGTAATCGAACGAAGAAGTCGATGCTACCAGGCGGAACGAAGTCGGAATATAGGTCGGTATATCTATGCGTCCCGATATTTGCAGATTATTGTAAATCTGTCCCAGTTGTCCGTCGAGGGAAACTTCTTTCGAGAAATTGTTCAAGTTATGGTAAGTCCCTCCTATATAAATCTGGTTGGCTCTATTTGAGCCAACGTTTCCTCCGACGCGCAGTGACAAGTCGTCTTCTATTTTGACCTTAAGATGAAGGTTGAAGGTGGAATCGGCCGGATTGTAGACGGCATGGGGGATAATTTCGGAAATCATATTGTCGGACATCAGGCGGAAATACCCCTTACGTAAATCCTCCAGCGAAAACAAACCCTGGTCTGAGGTATGAAACTCCTTGCGTATATACCTTTTCTGCTGTTCGCTGCCTCCCTGAATATTTATATCCCTGAACCGCAATTCGGGCATATTTTTCTTGTAGGCGATTCGTTTCAGCTCAAGCTGGCGATAGTTGACACGGCGAGGAATACGAGCCTTGATAGAATCCATGAGCTGCATGGTGCGCTTATATCCGTTGTCATGCAGTTCGTCGAAGCGGTCGAAATCCATCAGGTTCACGTTGTCGTACTTAAACGTCATCAGGATTCCCAGCGAATCGGGTAGTGAATAGTCCGTCTTCTGCATGATCATGTTTTCCAGTTGCCCCATGATATCTCCTTCCTGCGGCTTCCCCGGATTGGAACTTACCACACTTCCTATGATGACATCCGGATGAAAGTCGTTTACCATGACATTGACCGGGAAATTATTGTATATTCCACCGTCGTATACCAGCGTAGAATCGATTTCGATGGGCTTGAACATGCCGGGAAAACTCATGGAAGCACGTACTGCATCTCCCAGATCACCGTTTTCGAATATCATAGGTTTTTTGTTGTATACATCCGATGCCACACAGCGGAAAGGTATGAAAAGTTTGTCGAAATCGTTCTGGCACGCTGCTGTAGCCTGTCCGAACAATTCGAGAAAAGCAAGATTCATCTGCAGAGGGTCTACCACACTCGAAGGAAGGAACTGAGTCTTTACTTTGTGCAGCGGATTTTTTAAGGAAACACGGATGTTGATAAATTCGGGAGTCGGAGGGTTTTTCTTGAAGTAGTAAATGTATTTCTCTTCAATGTTTTCGGTATACCAGCGTTTGAAACTGTCCGATTTCAACAGCTTTTCCATGTCGTCGGGCGAGTAACCCATGGCATACAGCGAACCTATAATGGCACCCATAGAGGTTCCTGCAATGTAATCGATAGGAATATTGTTTTCTTCCAGTGCTCTAATAATACCTATATGCGTCAGACCTTTAGCACCTCCACCGCTTAATACGAGTCCGACTTTCTGTGCGTGAAGAGTGCCGGATAGGAAGATAAGCAGGAAAAGTGTATATAGTATTTTTTTCATTAGTCGGGATTGTTGATGATATAAAACCAAAGATAGAAAAAAACTATTTCTTGTACAAGGAAAAGAAGAAATTCAATTCAGCCTTGAAAAAAATCATCCGGTCCGTTCTTTTATAAGCTGACGGTCTTTGCCGGAGAAGCTGGAGAAGTTTCCCGTATTTTTTGTACAAAAAATATTTGTTTTTGTACAAATTTTCGGAAAACGTCAAGACAAATTTTCCGAAAGGACACGATGTGTATTGCTTCATGTGCCGACAATGGAGTATGGAGCTGTGGTACACTGACTTACCTGATGCTGCAAGTCGGAGAGGAAGATATAAAAAAAGCCGTGCGGGGCCTATCAACCTCGTACGGCTTTCTATATGTTATTTTAGAGAAAGACCTTAAATCAGTTCGATGCTTCGTTTTACGAAGTTTGTCAAGGCTTCTCCTTTCAGCATGTTGTTTTGCAGCAATGCCAAGTCAATCAACTGATGTACTACCTTGTTTCCGGCAGCATATTCATTGATGATATCAGTCTTCTGCTTCTTCTGTTCGTCGAGTTTCTTTTCCACATCGTTCAACTCATCTTTTTCTGTGGTCGGGATTTCCTCATCTTTCTTGCCTTCGTGAGCTTTGTGAAGTTCTTTTTCACGCAGTTTCAGCATGGCAATTTCCGATTCAACCGGAACCAGTTTTTCAGAGCAGGCAGCTTCTGCATCTTCCAGTACCTGCTTGATGAGTCGGTGGTCGCTGTTCAGGACAAGGTTGAACATGTCAGGCATTTCACCATAGAAGCTCATGCCCGGCTGGATATTGGCCATTTCCTTCATACGACGCATGTATTCGGCCTGCGTGATGATGATAGGAGCTGCTGTTTCACCCATGGCTTGTGTTTCTACGTGGAACTCAGTCTTCTGAACTTTCGGCAGTTGACCGGTAAAGACTGTAGACAAGATTTCTCGTTTAGTATCTGCAAGTTCTTCTCCTTTCTGCTCTTCTTTCACAATCAGACGGTCGATAACATCGCTGTCCACACGTGTGAAGTGGCTCTTCTCGAACTTCTGTTCCAGCATGTTAATCATAGGAACATCCAGTTGTCCGTCGAGCAACAGAACATTGTAGCCCTTGTTCTTGGCCGCATCAATGTAAGTATACTGTTCGTCGAGGTTGTTGGCGTACAGATAAATCAGGCTTCCGTTCTTGTCGGTCTGGTTATCTTTAATCAGTGTCTGATACTCTTCGAAGGTATAATACTTGCTGTCTGTATCTTTGAACAGGGCAAACTTGCTTGCTTTTTCGTAGAAGTCTTCCTGAGTAAGCATACCGTAGTTGATGAAAATCTTCAGGTCATCCCATTTGTTTTCAAATTCCTTACGGTCGTTCTTGAAGATAGCCTGCAAGCGGTCGGCTACTTTCTTGGTAATATAAGTAGAAATCTTCTTTACATTCGAATCGCTCTGCAAGTAAGAACGAGAAACGTTCAATGGAATGTCCGGTGAGTCGATGACACCGTGAAGCAATGTCAAAAAGTCCGGTACGATGCCTTCAACCGAATCCGTTACATATACCTGATTGCAGTACAACTGAATCTTGTTCTTCTGCAAGTCGATGTTGCTCTTGATTTTCGGAAAGTAGAGTACACCTGTCAGGTTGAACGGATAATCTACGTTCAGGTGAATCCAGAACAACGGTTCGTCCGACATCGGATACAAGTCGCGGTAGAACTGCTTGTAGTCTTCATCTTTCAGCTCACTTGGCTTCTTTGTCCAGATAGGGCAAGTACTGTTGATGATGTTGTCTTCGTCTGTATCTACCTGCTTGCCGTCCTTCCACTCTTTCTTCTTTCCGAAAGCAACTGGTACGGGCAGGAAGCGGCAATACTTGTTCAGCAAAGCCTGAATGCGTGACGGTTCCAGAAACTCGCGGCAGTCATCGTCTATGTACAGGATGACGTCGGTACCACGGTCGTCTCTTTCAGCATCTTCCAGCGTAAACTCAGGACTTCCGTCGCAGCTCCATTTGATAGCCTTTGCGCCTTCTTTGTAGGAACGAGTTACGATTTCTACCTTTTTGGCTACCATGAAAGCCGAATAGAAACCTAATCCGAAATGTCCGATAATCGCATTGGCATCTTCTTTATATTTCTCCAAGAAGTCGTTTGCTCCGGAGAATGCAATCTGGTTGATATACTTATCTATTTCTTCGGCAGTAAGTCCCAGTCCACGATCGGAGATGGTAATAGTGTCCTTGTCTGCCTTAACATGAATTGTAAGATCTCCCAGCTCACCTTTGAAGTCGCCTGTAGATGAAAGAGTCTTTAGTTTCTGTGTTGCATCGACTGCATTCGAAACCAATTCACGAAGGAATATTTCGTGATCGCTATATAAGAATTTTTTAATGATGGGGAAGATGTTCTCGGTCGTTACCCCAATATTACCTTTCTGCATAATTTTTATATTTAAGTTTTACTATATTTTATTTTTTGTTAGAAAACAGTGGGGCTAAGACAAAAAAAATGCCAGACGATTTACGCCTGACATTTTGTCTGTATTCGGATTGCAATACGCTCTTGTTGTCCGTCTATTTTATTATTTCCATCTTCAGTCCGTTTCCTTCCGGATTCATGCCGACGTGGATGGTATCTCCATTTTGTGGGTCTTCATTGAGGATAAGTTCTGCCAGACCGTCTTCCAGATTGTTCTGGATGGAACGTTTCAACGGGCGTGCTCCAAACTGAACATCGTAGCCTTTCGATGCGACATAACGTTTGGCTTCATCGTCGATTTCCAATTTATATCCCAGAGATTCAATGCGTTCGTACAGTCCTTTCAGCTCTATTTCGATAATCTTGGTCAAAGCCTCGATATCAAGCTGGTCGAATGTAATGATTTCGTCCAGACGGTTGATGAATTCGGGTGCGAACGATTTGTTCAATGCCTTTGTTATCACACTTCGCGAATATTCTTTATCGTCGGTACGAGTCTGGGCAGCGAAACCTATTCCCTTGCCAAACTCTTTCAACTGACGGGTTCCGATGTTTGAAGTCATGATGATGACTGTATTCTTGAAGTCTACGGTTCTGCCATAACTGTCAGTCAAGCGTCCTTCGTCCATCACCTGAAGCAACAGATTGAACACGTCGGAATGTGCTTTTTCTATTTCATCCAGCAAGACGATAGAGTAGGGTTTCCGGCGAACTTTCTCGGTCAGCTGACCACCTTCTTCGTAGCCAACGTATCCCGGAGGAGCTCCTACGAGTCGTGACACAGTGAATTTTTCCATGTATTCACTCATATCAATACGAATCAGCGCATCGGCCGAGCCAAACATCTGCTTGGCAAGTTCTTTCGCCAGATGAGTCTTTCCCACACCGGTAGGGCCAAGGAACAAGAAAGTACCAATCGGCTTATTCGGATCTTTCAGTCCCACACGGCTTCGCTGAATAGCTTTTACCAAAGTATCGACAGCCTTGTCCTGTGCGATGACCTTCGAGAGCAACTGCTCTTTCATGCCTCTCAGTCGAATTCCTTCAGCCTGTGCCATTCGTTGCACGGGGATGCCCGAAATCATGGAAACAACATCGGCAATCTGATCCTTGTCGACTGTTTCGCGGTTTTCCTTCAGGCTCTCTTCCCAGCGCTGTTTCATTTCTTCCAGCTCACTCATCAGCGATTTCTCACGGTCGCGGAAGCTGGCTGCCAGTTCGAAGTCCTGCAAGCGTACGGCGTCGTTCTTATGCGCACGCGCTTCGTCTATCATCCGTTCCTGTTCTTCAATCTCTTTCGGGACAGTGATATTCTTTAAATGTACGCGTGAGCCGGCTTCATCCATCGCATCGATGGCTTTATCGGGGAAATTACGGTCGGTAATGTACCGGTCTGTCAATTTGACACATGCCTGCAGTGCTTCGTCGGTATAAGTAACATTGTGATGTTCCTCATACTTATCCTTGATGTTCTGTAGAATCTGGAGTGTTTCTTCCGGAGTGGTCGGTTCGACGATGACTTTCTGGAAACGTCGTTCCAAAGCACCGTCTTTCTCAATGTTCTGACGGTATTCATCAAGAGTCGTTGCTCCGATACATTGTATTTCTCCACGAGCCAGGGCAGGCTTCAGCATATTGGCTGCATCCATGGAACCTGCGGCAGAACCGGCTCCTACAATATTGTGTATTTCATCAATAAAGAGGATAATATTCGGATTCTTCTTCAGTTCGTTAAGGATGGCGCGTATACGCTCTTCAAACTGTCCGCGATATTTGGTGCCGGCTACTACAGCTGTCATGTCGAGTGCCACCACGCGTTTGTCGAACAAAATGCGTGATACTTTTTTCTCGATGATACGCAAGGCAAGTCCCTCTACGATAGCCGATTTACCAACACCCGGTTCTCCAATCAGAATCGGATTGTTCTTCTTGCGTCGGCTCAGAATCTGTGCCAGTCGTTCTATTTCTTTTTCACGTCCTACAATCGGATCCAGCTTCCCTTCCATAGCGGCTTTCGTCATATCTGTACCGAACGAGTCGAGAACAGGTGTGTCATTGTTGGGCTTTTGTTGCTGGGTGCGGGTTGCCGATCTGGATTCTTGTGAGAAAGAAGAACTGTCGCCATTCCCTGTAGGCTGGCGGCGGATGCCTTCATCCTCATCTTCCTCCTCTTCGCCAAAGTCCAGTCCGCCTTGCGGTTCCGCCTTCGGGACGAGTTTATCCATTACTTTTTGGTAGGTAACTTCGTTTTCTTCCAATACTTGCGAAGCTCTATTTTGGTTTTCTCTCATAATGGCCAATAACATATGTTCTGTATCTGTAGTCGGGCTTTTCAGCATTCTCGACTCCAGTATACTCATTTTTAATATTTTTGAAGCTTTTTCATTGAATGTAATTTCTTCTGAATAATTGTCGGAAGCTTCGGCCGCCAATCTGAGTTCATCTTCTATTTCCTTTTTTACTTGTTTCAAATCCACATACAAGCTTTCCAAAATCTGGACAGCTTTACCTTCGCCTTCGCGAATAATGCCTAACAGCAAATGTTCGGGACCGATATAGTTATTGCGTAATCGGTTGGCCTCTTCTTTGCCGAACTGTATTACATCGGATATTCTTTGTGAAAATGGGTTGTTCATAAATTTGAGTCTCTTCCTAAAACACTTTCTTTTTGCAAAGATACATTATATAAATAATATGATTAAGTTCTTTCTTTCTATTTAACAAAAATCATGCCAAATGGATAAGGTTTTTCGCGCAGAAGTAGCATTCTTCAAGTGAACTTTGCCTTTCTGTCTCTTCTTTGACGTTGTTTTGCGGTGTCGTTATTTATATATAACAAATTTTGCCATAGGAAGGTTTCGCGGTAGAATAGCGGCAGAGAGGGCTGTATGGCTAAAACTTCAGCTTTTTTTTTGCCATTTCAATAAAATGTCGTACTTTAGCGTGGTTTTTAATAAGCCAGAGAGATCTAAATAATAACTAATTTTGTTTCAATGCAAGAACAAGACAGAATAATAAAAATCAACATCGAGGAGGAAATGAAAAAGTCGTACATCGACTACTCTATGTCAGTAATCGTTGCTCGCGCCCTTCCGGATGTAAGAGATGGCTTCAAACCCGTACATCGCCGTATCTTATACGGAATGATGGAACTGGGAAATACTTCGGACAAGCCATATAAAAAAGCAGCAAGAATCGTTGGTGAAGTTTTAGGTAAATATCATCCACACGGTGACTCTTCCGTGTATGGAGCACTGGTTCGTATGGCACAGGATTGGGCAATGCGCTATCCGCTGGTCGACGGACAGGGAAACTTTGGTTCTGTTGATGGTGATAGCCCGGCTGCCATGCGTTATACTGAAGCACGTCTGAAGAAGATTGGTGAAGATATGATGCAGGATCTTTATAAGGAAACTGTTGACTTTACGAATAACTTCGATGACACGCTGCAGGAACCAACTGTAATGCCTACTCGTATTCCTAATCTCCTGGTAAACGGTGCTTCGGGTATTGCGGTCGGTATGGCTACAAATATGCCAACGCATAACTTGTCGGAAGTAATAGATGCATGTGTCGCTTACATTGATAATAATGATATTGATATAGATGGTCTGATGCACTACATCAAGGCTCCCGATTTCCCGACCGGAGGATATATTTATGGTATCAGCGGGGTGCGCGATGCTTATGAAACCGGACGTGGACGTGTGGTTATGCGTGCTAAGACTGAAATCGAATCGCATCCTACGCATGATAAGATTATCGTAAATGAAATTCCTTATAACGTAAATAAGAAGGAGCTGATCGAGAATATCGCAGCTCTGGTAAACGAAAAGAAAATAGAGGGAATTTCGTATGTAAACGATGAGTCAGACCGTGAGGGTATGCGTATCGTAATCGATATAAAACGTGATGCCAACGCAAGTGTTGTATTGAATAAATTGTTCAAGATGACGGCTTTGCAGACCTCTTTCGGGGTGAATAATATTGCTTTGGTACATGGACGACCGAAGTTGTTGAACCTGAAAGACTTGATTCGTCTGTTTGTTGAACATCGCCACGAGGTGGTTATTCGCCGTACACAGTATGATTTGCGTAAGGCAAAGGAACGTGCTCATATTTTGGAAGGCTTAATAATCGCTTCCGATAATATTGATGAAGTCATCCGTATTATTCGTGCGGCAAAGACTCCGAATGAAGCGATAGCAAATTTGATGGACCGCTTCCAGTTGTCTGAAATTCAGTCGCGCGCTATTGTGGAAATGCGTCTTCGTCAGCTTACAGGACTCTTGCAGGATCAGTTGCATGCAGAGTACGAGGAACTGATGAAGCAGATTGCTTATTTCGAAGAAATCCTGACCAACGAGGAGCTCTGTAAGAAGGTTATCAAGGATGAGCTTATCGAAGTGAAGGAGAAATACGGTGACAAGCGTCGTTCTGAAATCGTATATGCTTCCGAAGAGTTCAATCCGGAAGATTTCTATGCTGACGATGAAATGGTAATTACTATTTCGCATCTGGGATACATCAAGCGTACTCCGTTGTCTGAGTTCCGTGCACAGCATCGTGGGGGAGTAGGATCGAAGGGTAGTGAAACGCGCGATGAAGATTTCATCGAACATATCTATCCGGCTACAATGCACAATACCATGATGTTCTTTACTCAGAAGGGTAAATGTTACTGGTTGAAAGTATATGAAATACCGGAGGGCAACAAGACTTCGAAGGGACGTGCTATACAGAACTTGCTGAATATCGATGCAGATGATGTGGTAACTGCTTATCTGCGTGTGAAGAATCTGAATGATACTGAATTTATTAACAGCCATTATGTATTGTTCTGTACGAAGAATGGCGTGATTAAAAAGACATTGCTTGAGCAGTATTCTCGTCCGCGTCAGAATGGTGTAAATGCTATTACAATTCGTGAAGACGACCGGGTTATCGAAGTTCGTATGACGAATGGAAATAATGAAATCGTAATTGCTAATCGTAATGGTCGTGCTATTCGTTTCCACGAAAGTGCAGTCCGCGAGATGGGACGTACGGCTACAGGTGTTCGTGGTATCACTCTCGATGAAGATGGTTCTGATGAGGTTATCGGAATGATATGCATCAAAGATCCGCAGAAAGAAACCATTATGGTTATTTCGGAAAACGGTTATGGAAAACGTTCGGATATTGAGGACTATCGTAAGACGAATCGTGGCGGTAAGGGAGTCAAGACCTTGAGCATCACAGATAAGACCGGAAAACTGGTGGCTATCAAATCGGTAACAGACGAAAACGATTTGATGATTATCAATAAGTCGGGTATCACGATTCGCTTGCATGTGGCAGATGTTCGTATCATGGGACGTGCAACGCAGGGTGTTCGTCTAATCGACCTCGAGAAACGTAACGATCAGATTGGCTCAGTTTGTAAGGTAACATCTGAGACAGAAGAGGAAAATGTAGATAGTGAAGACTCTGTTTCTGTGGATGGTGAACCTTTTAATGAAGAAAATTCTGCTGAAGAAAAGCAAGAATAAATAAATTGAATATATTTGTATTACTAAATCAAAAACAGTTATGAAAAAAGTATTGTTTACTACAGCTTTATTCCTTACAGCATGTGCCGTATCAGCACAGGAAAGTGTTGTGAAGGAAGCTAAATCTGCTAAAAGCGATCCTGTAAAGGCAGCGCAGATTATTGAACCGGCTTTGGTGGATCCTTCAACTGCTAACGATCCTGAAACATGGAAGTTGGCTGGTGATTTCCAGAAAGCAATTTACGATGAGGAAAACATGAAACTTTATTTGCCTGGTGGTCAGGCAGATACATCGAAATTGTATAACAGCTTGGTTAAAATGTTCGAGTATTATACAAAGTGTGATGAGGTAGAACAGGCAAAGGTAAAGAGTGGAGAATTGAAAAAGCCTAAATTGAGAAAGAAATTGTCAAAGACATTGGCTACAGTTCGTCCTAACTTGACTAATGGTGGTTCGGATGCTTACAACTCAGGAAATTATGCAAATGCATTGAAATTCTTTGGCTTGTATGTTGATGCTGCTGAAAATCCGATGTTTGAAGATGAAGCTGCCGTTAAAAACGATACATTGACTCCGTTAATCGCATGTTACGCTGCGTTGGCTGCAAATTCTTTGAATGATAAGGCTGCTGTTATCAAATATGCAACTGTAGGTAAATCTCACAAGGAAGAAGGTTACAGAGCTTTGATGTGCTTGGCTGAAGCTTATGGTAAAGGAGAAAATCCTGATTCAACTCAGTGGTTGGCTACTATCAAAGAAGGTACAGAAAGATTCCCAGCTCAGGAATATTTCATCGGTAACTTGATGGATTATTATATTCAGAAGGGCAGAATCGATGATGGTTTGACTGAAATCGATCAGGTTTTGGCTAAGAATGAAACTCCGTACTTCTTGTATGTAAAAGGTGTACTGCAGTATGAAAAGAAAGATTATGATGCTGCTATAGCAACATTCAATTCTATTATTGCAAAGAACTCGGATTTCGTAGCTGAAGCTTATTCTAAGATTGGTGACTGCTATTTCTTCCCAGCACAGCTTATCGTAGAAGAAAATAGTAAAATTTCTATGGATGATCCGAAGTATGCTGAGAATGAAGCAAAAATCAAAGAGCTTTATGAAAAAGCAAAACCGAACTATGAAAAGGCTAAAGAACTTAAGCCGGATAACAGACAGTTGTGGGGACAGTATTTGCTGAATATTTACTGGAAGCTCAATAAGGCTGAATATGATGCTTTGGAAAAAGAATTAACTATGTAATTAAGGATCATCTAATTCTTCATATGAAAGGCTGTTTCAAGAAATTGAAACAGCCTTTTTATTTTTAGACTTTGGAATTCTTGTATAAAGATAAAACAATAAAAGATTCTTTGTTGTCGGTCGTAGGGGCGTATTTCTTATGTAAGCATCCGATTTCCTCATCTTTATTAAACATTTTATCCATAATATCTTTGTCCTTCACAAAAGTATAGGAAATAATTAAATATTGGAAGGATAAAAAATTTATGGCATTATCACACTCAGAAGCTCAGGTCCTTTATGCACGATATTTGAAGAGTGGAATGACACTTGAAAAGTTTTGCAAACTTCACCAAGTTCCTTATTGGGATTTTTCTGACTGGATTAACCAATGGGAAAAATTATATGGAGCAAAGTACGTTGAGAATTCTATAACAATCCAGTATAAGCAAGAAAGGAGACAATCTCTGTAATTGATGAAGATGTCCATCATGCAAAGAAAGAATATATGTGGGGGCTTGTTAACACCAGAAGTAAATTGACTTTCTTTGCTTATGAAGATGGCTCTAGAAGCAGGAATGTAATCAGTAACATATTAGAAAGCTATATAGGTACAATTCAAACAGATGGATATTCGGCATATAAGTCTATAGGAGAAAACGAAAATAATAAAATTCAAAGGTTATCTTGTCTTAGTCATATAAGAAGAAAGTTTTTGGAAAGTAGAGATAACGACAGAGAAAATTCAGAAAAGGCACTTGGTATTATAGACAAAATATATAGGCTTGAAAGATTTTTCAGAAAACAAAACTTTCA
>NZ_DBMACV010000085.1:0-12919 GCF_057861905.1 Phocaeicola sp.
GAGAAGTTAAGCTTCGTCACGCCGATGGTACTGCGCAAGTGGGAGAGTAGGTAGTCGCCGTCTTGAAGGTCCTGCAGCACCGTTGCTGCGGGACCTTTTTTATCCCCCTGCCCCGGGGCTTACGACTTTCTCTGCCCCGGCGGAGGCACGGTATAGAGAAGTTTCCTTACTATGGAAGAAATGATAATGACTCACCCGAAAATTAGTGGGACTAAGTGTAAAGTTTCATCAGCCTAAAGAAAAAGAACTTAAATCACTACTCCTTTAGGTTGTGCCCTGAAACTGTTTAATTTTAGTGTTGAACGATTCAGCAATGCATTGACCTATTGTTGAAGAAATTGAGCACTTCATTGTAGTCATTAAAGCTTTTAAATGGATCAACGTAAAAAACTGAGGAATTCGTTGGTTAAGCATAAATTTTAGCAAGCCTGAACTATCCTTTAAAGCCTCTGAACTGTGAACGGAAGCTCTTTATTTTTGCATTGAGGGATTCAGATGCGGTATTTGTGGAACGCTTCTCGAAGAAGTTATTGATTTCCAGATAATGTGCCTATATGGATCTTGCCACTCTTGAGAAAGCAAGGAATCCCGATCTGTCCACCTCGTCATACCATCTGGCAAGTCTTGTCAATGCTGTATCCTTATACTTGCACTGGTGATATATCAGTCCAAGTTTCATTGAAAGATAATACGCTTTCTTTATATCGGGATTTTCCTGAAGAGGATTTCAGCATGCGCGCGCTGTGATTCGGTCCATAAAGACTCTTTCTTATAGAGGAGATATATGCTTCTTGCCAGCAGCTGCTTCCTTGAATTCCTGTTCTCGAATACTGGAGCATGATAGATTTTTCCACATGCTTTGGCATGTGCCATTTGTATGGATTCCTCATCCAGGGCTTCCCAGCGAGTCTTCACTCTCATTTCCTGTACTGCCCATAAGCCAGCTTCTGCACGTGGAAACGGTCTGTCACACGGCATGCGGCAGGGAAGCAGATACGTGCTGTCTGCTCCATGTTCGGAGCCATGTCGAGGGTTATCTCCCTGCTTTGGAAGCGTCTGCGTCTGGAAAACTTCAACAGAGCAGAAGTGATAGTCCGGACATCGGTGCCCTTTATGATTGCAATGATACTTCCTAAACGTTCTTTTTTCTATTTATCGGAATTGTATAAAGTTCATCCTATGAAAGGCTGACTTCATCTTTTCCATTACTCATATTATAATACTTACTTTTCTTACCTCTAATTATATATTTTTATAGTGATAAGTAAATTTCTTACAAAAATTATCTGGCTATATTAAAAATCTTTGTAACTTTAAACTCAGAGAACATAGGAATAGCTGTTTTTAATATTATAATTGGGTACCATAATATTAATGCTTTTATTATTATGTTCTTATTCTCAATATATTAACTCGAAGTTATATTTGAGTCTGCTCTAAAAAATATATACTGAAATAGTATCCAATCTTAAAATATTAAATCAGAGTGTTGATTATTTAGGGATATTTTGTAAATAGAATAAAATTAGCCAACTAATTCATACACAAAGTGTTGCGAATTAGCTGGCTTTTTTGTATCTTTAGGTATTCCCCCACAAATAAGGTTTGGCAGCCAAAACGAGGGAAATTCCCAAACCAAGATATGGCAAAAGTACAAAATATTTCAGAGATTCACCCTACTTTGGGCTTTACAGAATTTGATATTTTGGAAAAATACCGCAAGAGTTTTAATGGGAGTGAGCTTGGCAGGCTTCACTCGGTATTTCCGTTTGGGCGTATGGCAAAAGTCAACAACGGCATATCGTTCATCGAACACCTCTCGTTCAAGGCTTTCAACGAGGGCATACGCCTGAAGGACTGCATCCGCATGCAGCAGAAACTCATGAACGTGAGGGTAAGGTGTGTGGCTGCCGATTCCATATATGCCAATAATGCCAACAGGAAGTTCTGCACGAAATACGGAATCTCCACGTCCTTTGTACGCAAGGGAAGGGCAGCCAGGGATGAATCCTTGAGGAAGGTTCTCAGAAGTGAACTTTCAAGGGAAAGGGCCACCCGGCTTGAAGGAAGCTTCGGCACACAGAAGCAGCATTACTCGCTCTTGAGGATAAAGGCACGGAACAGGAAGAAGAAATCCTGTGGATTTTCTTCGGAATACATACGGCAAATGCCGTACTGATGATTGACAAGGTCAGGAACAGGACGGTTAAAGCGGCATGATATGATTTTTACTGACAAAATCAGAAGAGGTCACCAGGCTTCTTCCGGAGCGTTATGTCCTGCCGGATAGAATTTTTAAGAAAACACAGTAAAATAGCAATAAAAAATGGCATATGAAGATGACAGACCATAATCACTTCATATGCTATTTTATTTTTGGGGACATTTACTGAATATCCCGAATTATATTACCACATTAGTGAATGAGGTATTTATTGTTCGCCTTCCTTTTTTGCAGGATGCGGATAATCGATTGTATAATGTAAGCCACGACTTTCTTTACGTTCCATAGCCTGTCGAGTAATCAGATAACCTACATTAATCATATTACGCAGTTCACAAATTTCTCTGGATGCTTTTACACGTTTGAATAGACGTTCTGTTTCTTCATATAAGATATCCAAACGATTCCAAGCACGTACCAAACGTAAATTGCTTCGTACAATGCCTACATATGCTTCCATTATCTGGTTTACTTCTTTCATGCTTTGAGTTATCAGAATTCGTTCTTCATTACTGATAGTACCTTCTGCATTCCATTCAGGAACATCTTCATTGAAATCATAGCGGTCGAGTACACTCAATGCATGCTTTGCGGCAGAATCTGCGTATACAATGGCTTCAATAAGTGAATTAGATGCCAATCGGTTTCCACCATGCAGACCGGTGCAAGAGCATTCTCCAATGGCATACAAACGTTTGATACTAGATTGTCCATCTAAGTCAACTTTTATACCGCCACACAAGTAATGAGCTGCAGGTGCAACTGGAATATAATCTTTTGTAATATCAATGCCCAGGCTAAGACATTTTTTATAGATATTCGGGAAGTGTTTTTTCGTTTCTTCTGGATCTTTATGCGTTACATCCAAGTAAACATGATCTTCTCCTCTTTGTTTCATCTCATTATCTATAGCACGTGCTACGATATCACGAGGAGCAAGAGATAGACGTGGATCATATTTCTGCATGAATTCTTCACCTCCCAGATTTCTTAATACAGCTCCATACCCTCTCATTGCTTCTGTTATCAGGAAGCTGGGGCGATCTCCCGGATGATACAAGGCCGTTGGATGGAACTGGATGAATTCCATATCCTTTACAACACCTTTCGCACGATAAACCATGGCAATACCATCACCTGTAGCAACCAATGGATTAGTTGTGTGGGTATAAACGGCTTCACATCCTCCTGTGGCCATAACTGTCACTTTCGACAGGAACGTATCAACTTCTCCTGTTTGTTCATTTAATACGTAAGCTCCGAAACATTTGATACCTGGAGTATGTCGGGTTACTATGATACCCAGATGATGTTGAGTAATGATTTCTACGGCATAAAAATTAGTAAAGACCGTAATATTGGGGTGTTGTTTTACTGCTTCTATCAAGCTGGTTTGAATTTCAGCTCCGGTATTATCTTTGTGATGAAGAATACGAAATTCAGAGTGTCCTCCTTCTTTGTGCAAGTCAAATTCTCCGTTTTCATTCTTATCGAAGTTTACACCCCATTTTATTAATTCTTCAATTTGAGCAGGAGCATTACGTACTACCTTTTCTACTGCTGCCGGATCACTGATCCAGTCGCCGGCCACCATAGTGTCGTGGATATGTTTTTCGAAATTATCCACTTTCAGATTTGTTACAGAAGCAATTCCTCCCTGTGCATAGTAGGTATTGGCTTCTTCCAGTCCGGCTTTGCAGATCAGTGCAACCGAACCTTTATGCGCTACTTTTAGCGCAAAGCTCATTCCGGCAATTCCTGAACCGATAACGAGAAAATCGAATTTTCTTACCATAACAACATGTATAATATTGCTGCAAAACTACAAAAAAACTGATATGACAGTGTTTTATCTTTGTTTTTTTTCTAAAGAACCTTTTCAAGAAGTGTATTTTCGATGATAATTTGCTATCTTCACAAAGAATTAATAAATCTTGCAGAGATAATGGACAGAACATTTCATTCTAAGGTAGACAGTTGGTATTGGTTACTGATGGCTGTTACCGCTTTTTTGTTATTCGATTTTTTCTGGTTTCACTACACCATAGCTACGTTGTTGATGGCTGTTGTCATGATATTTGAAATAGAGATGTTGATTCATACTCAATATATTGTTACAGGCAATGGTAAATTACAGATTGAGACAGGACGTTTTATTGCCAATAAAACCATATTACTTGAATCCATTACAGGTATGCGTGAAGTAAAGTCATTTTCAATAGCTCCAGCTTTATCAGTACATCGGATAGAAATAAGTTACCAAAATGGTCATCAATCCGATAAGGTATATGTTTCTCCTCAGAATGCCGGTGAATTTGTCCGCTGGATTGAGAAGAAAATGAAAAAGGAAGATGAAAATGTAGAGAATAACTAAAAATGATGATTATGGAAAGTTTTAAACCTCGGAAGTCAGTTAAAAGATTTGTATGTGAAACACTTATAAGTGCACTTGTGAGTAGTCTTATTCTGACTATTATATTTTTATTCTATAATCAGGGAACATGGTGGATATATACTATGGTACTTATCCTTTTTTTCATTTTCGATATACTTTTCTCCATGTACGGAGGAATAAAGGAATATCAGATAGATGAAAAAGGAACAGTTCGGGTAATCTGCTATTTGGGCTTTTCGAAATCTACCTTAAAGGGAATAACCAAAGTATACCTCGATCCTCAACGTAAGGTTTTGCGTATTGTTTCAGAAAAAGAAGACAGATGGTATCCGATGAAAGATCCGGAACTGTTTGTTGATGCATTATACGAGCATTATCCTCAGATGAAGTATGAAGTCTGGAAGTAACTTTAATATAAACCTATTAATCTAATAAAATAAGTATGAAATACCAAGTTGCAATTATCGGCGGAGGACCGGCTGGATATACAGCTGCAGAAGCCGCAGGGAAAGCTGGTCTGAGTGTTGTTTTGTTTGAAAAAAACAATTTAGGAGGTGTTTGTTTGAATGAAGGATGCATTCCGACCAAAACTTTACTGTATTCGGCAAAGATATATGACAATGGACGTCATGCTGCAAAATATGGAATAAGTATTTCTGAAACTTCTTTCGATTTGCCGAAAATTATCTCACGCAAGGCGAAAGTAGTCCGTAAGCTTGTATTAGGCATTAAGGCGAAACTAACGGCACAGCAAGTAACTATTGTCAGCGGGGAGGCTTATATTGTCGATAAGAATACTGTTCGCTGTGCAGATGAAACATACGAATGTGAGTATCTGATAATTTGTACAGGGAGCCAGACTGTTATTCCTTCCATAGAAGGCATAGAACAAGTAAGCTACTGGACGCATCGGGATGCACTCGAGAATAAAGAATTACCCCGTTCGCTTACTATTGTAGGGGGAGGAGTCATCGGTATGGAGTTCGCTTCTTTCTTTTCAAGTCTTGGAGTGCAGGTAACGGTGGTTGAAATGATGAGTGAGATATTAAATGGCATCGATCGTGAGCTGGCAGCTTCTCTGCGGGCAGAATATGCAAAACGTGGCATAAAATTCTTACTTGATGCCAAGGTAACAAGCCTGTCGCAAGATGAAGAAGGTATACATGTATGCTATCAAAATGCTGATGGAGCAAATAGTATATGTGCCGATAAGTTATTGATGAGTGTCGGTCGTAGGCCGGTTACTGAAGGTTTGGGACTTGAAAACCTGCATCTGGAACGGACCGAACGTAAAAATATTCGAGTTGACTCCCATTTGCGTACATCCGTTTCCGGAGTATATGTATGCGGTGACTTGAATGGAGTATCTTTATTGGCGCATACAGCTGTAAGAGAAGCAGAGATAGCCGTAAAAGATATTTTAGGAGCGTCTGAAGAGATGAGCTATCGAGCTATTCCAGGAGTCGTCTACACCAATCCAGAAGTAGCTTCAGTTGGCAAGACAGAGGACAGTTTGCAGGCAGAAGGTATAAATTATCGTGTAGTGAAGTTGCCTATGGCATATTCAGGTCGTTTTGTAGCCGAGAATGAAGGTACAAATGGAATATTCAAAGTATTGGTAGATGAATCCGATACCGTACTTGGCGTTCATATTTTAGGAAATCCGGCTTCCGAACTGATTGTCTTGGGAGGTATGATGGTAGAAGAACATCGTAAGTTAGATTATTTCAAAAATTTTGTTTTTCCACATCCTACTGTGGGTGAAATATTCAGAGAATTGTAATTTATGAAACGAATCGGACTGATATTAATCTCTTTTATCGTATGCTGTACGTTAGGTGCACAGACACTTGCTGGACGGCTGGATGCATTGGTTTCTTCCGAAAAGCTGTTAGCGACGTCGGAGGTTGGCATTAGTGTTTTCAATTTGACTCAGGGAAAACAAGTTTATGCTTATCAAGATAAGAAGCTCTATCGTCCCGCTTCCATTGAAAAACTGATAACATCAGTTACCGCTTTGGCTGAATTAAGCGAATATTATGTATTCAACACAAGAATAGCCTATACGGGAACAGTTACACAGGATAGCATACTACAAGGAGATTTATATCTGGTCGGTGGATTCGATCCGGAGTTTATGGATGAAGATATGAACAAGCTGGCAGAAGCTGTTTATAACTCAGGAATACGCTCTGTACAAGGTCATTTAGTTGCGGATGTATCATTGACCGATTCTATTTATTGGGGTACAGGATGGTCGTGGGATGATACTCCCGAATCTTTTCAGCCTTATCTGTCTCCACTTATGTTAAACAGAGGATGTGTCAATGTCACGGTTATTCCTGCTGCAAAAGGTAAGCGCCCCAAGGTGGAAGTGTTACCCGAATCAGATTATTACACAGTTTGTAATCTCTCGAAAAGCTATCTTCCACAAGAAGGTAAGTTGAAAGTTACTCGCGACTGGCTGAATAACGGTAATACCATTTATGTAAGTGGAAATGCGAACTACCGGTGCACGAAGACACTAAATATGTATTCTTCGAAGGATTTCTTTCTGCATACATTATCCTACAAGCTGAACAAAAAAGGAATAGCTGTAAAATCGCTTACCTACGGAACATGTCCAGGCGAAGTTACGGAGCTCTACACGTTGTCACGTCCGCTGACACCTGTATTACAACGTGCTTTAAAGAAAAGCGACAATTTGTCTGCCGAAGCAATGTTTTATCATTTAGGAATTCATCGTTCAGGTAAAAAGGGTATAGGCTTCAAAGACGCACAAAATGCAGTTTATGATTTTATGAAGCATGAAGTCGGATGTAATCCTGATGAATATAGTATCGTAGATGGAAGTGGAGTGTCGCTTTATAATTATATTTCTCCCGAACTGATGATAGAATATCTTAAATATGCTTATTCGCGGGCTGAAATATTCTGTCCTTTATATGAAGCTCTTCCTGTAGCAGGCGTTGATGGAACTTTGAGAAATCGTATGAAGCAAGGAAAAGCGTATCGCAATGTTCATGCCAAGACAGGAACAGTAACGGGAGTGAGTTCGCTTGCCGGATATGTAAAGGCAGGCAATGGAGATATGCTTGCTTTTGTTATCATCAATCAGAATGTCTTAAAGGGTAAGGAAGCCCGTGCTTTTCAAGATAAGATTTGCGAAATATTAGCACACTAATAAAAAGAAATTAGTATATTTGTGAACTTAGAAAATTAAAATAATTAATTCCGTGTTCGTAAACGGAAAAACAAATTGCTTTTTTAATGCTGATATTAGTTATTAACAATATAAACACTAAAGAAAACTATGGTTAATTTTTCACTCGAAGGAAAAGTCGCTCTTGTAACAGGAGCTTCTTACGGTATCGGTTTTGCTATTGCAACTGGTTTTGCACAGGCTGGTGCAAAAATTGTATTCAATGATATTAAGCAGGAACTGGTAGACAAAGGTCTTGCAGCATATAAAGAACTTGGAATTGACGCTCGTGGCTATGTATGCGACGTAACCAATGAAGAAGCGGTAAACGCATTGGTTGCACAGATTGAAAAAGAAGTGGGTGTAATCGATATTCTGGTAAACAATGCAGGTATCATCAAGCGTATCCCGATGTGTGAGATGTCTGCTGCTGAATTTCGTCAGGTTATCGATGTTGACTTGAATGCTCCGTTCATCGTATCAAAAGCTGTTATTCCGAGTATGATCAAGAAAGGTCACGGAAAGATTATCAACATCTGTTCAATGATGAGTGAACTTGGTCGTGAAACAGTATCGGCTTATGCCGCAGCCAAAGGTGGTTTGAAGATGCTTACCCGCAACATTGCATCCGAATATGGAGAATTCAACATCCAGTGTAATGGTATCGGCCCGGGTTACATTGCTACTCCTCAGACTGCTCCTTTACGCGAACGTCAGGCAGACGGCTCTCGTCATCCGTTCGATGCTTTCATCGTAGCCAAGACTCCTGCTGCACGCTGGGGAAATCCGGAAGACTTGATGGGTCCGGCTGTATTCCTTGCTTCGGATGCTTCAAATTTTGTAAATGGTCATGTGCTTTACGTAGACGGTGGTATTCTGGCTTACATCGGAAAGCAGCCTAAATAATTTTTGCTCCCTTCGGGAGAATTGAAAAATACCTGCAGATGTTTCAACTGAAAATGTCTGCAGGTATTTTTATTTTTTGTACAAAAAATAAAATGTTTTGTACAAATTTTCTATCAAACATTACGACGATGTTTTCTGTTTATTCGCTTAATCCAGAGATAATATCCTGTAAGAGGTAAGATTCCACCAATAAAGGCCGACAGGAAATATATGATACGGGTAAACATTCCTCCCCATTGTCCGGTATGAAGTGAATAGATAAGTCCCTTCATCTTGTTCGACATGGGCTGTTCGTCAATATTGTATACCTTTATTTCTGTAATGTTTCCTGTGTGTATATCAAAAGAAGCGGTATCTCCTTTTTGTTTTCCTGACTGAATAACTTGTGCGCTGTTTTTGCTCAATTGGATTGTTCCGTAGGTTTCGTAACGGTTCTGCAGCTCGGCAAGTGCAGCATCCCATGCCAGATAATTCAATCTTTCAGGTTCGTTTTTCTTTTCTTTTTTGTTATTGTCTTCGTGGGCTGGCGCAGATTGTTTGGGCTGTTCGGTAGAAGCGCCGAACAGGGCATAGAATCCGGTACGGTACCATCGGAATGACCATGTCAGTCCGGTAAGAGCCATGACCAGCAAAAATATTGTAACGTAGAATCCTAAAGAAACGTGGCTGTCGTACCAAAAACGGAAGGAACCTTTGGTGCATGATACCTTCAGTCGGTTTTGCAGACTTTTGCGTGTTCGGGGCCACCAGAGTACGATACCGGAAATTAGGATAACTACCATTAGCAGGGGAGTGATGCCGACAATTGTCTTTCCGGTAGAAGAAGCTCCTTTCTGCGCCGGAGCATCAAGCAGCCAGCGGTGCAGTTTACGGACAGTCTGAAAAAAGGAATTTCCCTCTACCCATCCGTTTATTTCTCCCGAATAGGGATTGACACTCAACTGGCGCTGACCAGCATTGGTGAAGCTCACCATCCATGCTTCTTTGGGGTTTCCTGCCACTTGCAGGCTACTGATCTTCAGTGTATCTCCTGTTTGCTGGCTGATACGGGCAATGATTTCCGATGGTTTTAGGGGTTTACTGCCTTCTTTATATTCTACCGTATATAGATGAGGGTTGCCTGCTCGGGTTAATTCTTTTTCGAAAACAAGGGTTGCCCCTGTCAGACAGATTATAGAAATAATCAGTCCAAAGGGGACAGACAGCCATAGATGTATTTTTTTGAATATTTTTTTCATTGTTGTACTTAAAAAGATTTGGGTGATAACATACCTACGGCAGCTACTTCATCTGCTACGATGCTTATACCTTTAGTAGCTGTTGCAGTAACAGGGTCTATTTTATACAAAGCCGGATAGCTGCCATCGTTGGTTACTACAGGAATATAAGCCACTCCGTTGGTACAGAAAGGAGTACCCAGTGAAGTAATGTTGCTTTTTTGTGGCATGCCGGTCGATACGGTAGTAAGCTTTCCATCTTCAGCTTTGAATATAGCCAGTTCGGTAACGACGGCATTTGTTCCGCTCATCATACCTGCCGTTCCGTCGGTATACATTTGCAAAAGAAAATAATCCTGAGTGATGTGCCAGCAGCGGAACATCGGTTTTTTGTTGCCTAATTCTTCCAAGTTATAATAATAGTTCGAGTCGAAAGCCGTTTCGCCGGCCTTGATGCGCATAACTCCTGAAGGAAGCGTACCTGTAACTTTTTTCAAGTCGCTGGAAGAAGTTGCCGTACGTCCGTATCCTGGAGAGAAAACATACAAGTCGCCGTTATCGGCAGCCCAGATGGTCTGATAATACTGAGAACGGTTTCTTCCGCAGGCAAATCCGATTTTATCTGTTTCTACGATGGTTGGAGTTTCGTTGAAACTGCTTCCGTTATAAATAGCGATGAATGCCTTGTCGGGATACTGAGTAGCAGGTATCTGTCCGGCTGTATAGGAACCGGAGCCGGTACCTCCGTCCGATTTGGCAACCAGGTCGGCATCTGTTATCTTGTCGGGGAATGTGTTGACACCGTAATGACTCATTCCCATTGGGATGACTGAAGTATAGAGTTTGTTGTTTGCTTCTACAAAACCTGCAAAGCTGACAAACTCACCGTTTCCAAGGAAGTTTTCGGCAATCTGTGTACCAGTAGTCGTTTTGCCGCTGGTCGCATTCAGATAGTTGAACTGGAGATACTTGGCATAATGTTCACCGTCTGTTTCCTTACTTCCGTCGTTGGTAGAAGCAGTAATCACGTTGTTTCCCCAGATACCATACGTCGTGATGCGGTTGAATGTATACGAATTATGTTCAGCAGGCTTTCCGGTAGCTTGGTTTAAGATATAAGAAGCTCCGGTACCAGCCTCTCCATTGTTATACTTCAAACTGAATAAATAATCGGTTCCATAGAAAACCCAGTAAGAACCTCCAATGGTTTCGGTTCCGTTTCCTACCGAAGTAACAGTTCCTTCGTCGAGCGATTCGGAAGTGATGAGGTAGGTTGCATCACTGGTTGTTGCTGCGATGATATATTTGTCTGTTCCGGTTGCTGCTCCTCCTGAATTTTGGGTTATGTATTCTTCGCTGCATGAGCAGAACAGGCTGCCGGAGCACAGAGCTACTGTCAGGGCATGTGTAAGATACTTTTTTTGCATGTTCTTTTTATGTTTTAGTTTTTATTATTTTCCAAAGTTTACTCTTATTTTTCCATAAAAGGCCCGTCCCGCCTTTTGCAGGCTGAAGTTATCGTACAGTTTGGCATCGGTCAGGTTACGGCATTCGAAAGAAAGGTTGTAACGTCCTCCTTTCAGGCTGTATCCGATACTGAGGTTGTGCGAAATTTGTTCGGGCACACGGATTTTGGTAGTCGGATCTCCCAGGTTTTCCCAGTACAGCGGAAACTCATGCTGGTAGTATCCGTCATATCCCAGTGTCAGTACATTTCCTTTTGCGAACAAGTCGTGCCAGGTAAGCGAGGCATCGAAATTGGCATACAGGTACGGCTGGTTTGGAATACGCTGACCGTACGTCAGGCTTTCCTGCTGTGTACCTCCGGCGCGATATTTTTCCTCGTCGCGGGCATTCATGGAATTGAATGTTCCCCCTATGTTGAACCATCGGGAGTAATTATACCGCAGTGAGATATTATACCCTTTAGTTTTCACTCTGCCATGGTTTTCGTAATATCCGAAACTCATGTTGCTTACCTGCGACAGCCCTCGCTTGATATAGTCTTTCGTATCACGATAGATCAGACTGCCTTCTACGTAAATGGCATGCTTGCCTATGTGGTAAGCATAACTCAGGTTCAAATTGAAATTATCACTTCTTTCCGGTTTTAAGTCAGCCTTTCCTGCTTCCAGGTCCTCATCACCAAACAACTCATCGGTAGTAGGCAGCCTGTAAGCCTTTTCGTAAGAAAGTTTGGCTTGCAGGTCTTTTACGATAAAATAAGTACCTGCGGCACCGTATCCCAGCGAACTAAGATGTTTCTTCAGCAGGATGTAATTTCCTATTCCATCTGAATTTTGCGATACAGGCCCTTCGTTATACTGGTTATAGTATTTGGCAAAAGCCGAAACATTCCATTTGTCGGAAGGCATGTAGCGGTACGACAGTCCGGTGATGTTTTTTCGTGTCTTCTTAGGGATGCTGAAATCGGAAAGTTTGGAGCTGCCCGATATATACGAACGAGTGGTACGGTGGAAGGTACTGATTACGTGATTCAGTGTAAAAGTGTGTACTTCTCCAATACGATAATTGGCTGTAATCGTCCCGTTCCAGTTCGTATTTTTCGATTCGTTGTTTTGGTGTGATTGCTCTCCCGGTATTCCGGTATATTTTTTATCTCCCAGCCAGTTGTATTTGTAAGCTGCTGTATCAATATTATGTGTAATGTTGTGGTTATAATTGGCTGTTGCCGATACATCCAGTCCTTCTATCAGCAGGTTGCGCTTACGGTATTCTACCGACGGGACGAAAGAATATCCTTTACGGTGTTTCTGGCCGAATACTACATACTGGTAGACCCCAGTCTGGATTTCCTTGTAGAAATGAGAATAATTGAAGCTGAACACCAGACGGTCTGCCCAGTTTTTGTCCATAATTACGTGAGTTCGGGATAAGAAAGTATCTTTAAAAGTTGGTAATCACCGAATTATTTTGTATATTTAAGTCTGACAAACAATTAATTACAAATTAAC
>NZ_DBMACV010000086.1:0-12767 GCF_057861905.1 Phocaeicola sp.
GGCGTACTGCATGTTTCCAAAAAAGCCGTGTATCAATGTACAACGTACATTTGACACACAGCTTGCTTTGTTTTGAATTCGTCGAATTCACGTTATATTATCCAGGCCAGTATTATGCATAGATTTAATACGATAAAACCGATAAACCAGTAGGGGAGCAGTTTGGCTAAGGTGAATGTAAAACGACTGACTGGACTGACGTTGATTTGTTCGATAGTCCCCTTTTCTTTTTCACTGACTACATTCAATGCCGGTAGAAAGCCGCAAATCATCACCAGCAACATGGTCATTAGAGCGGGTACCATGAATATTTTGTAATCCAGATGTGGATTAAAACGGTATAGAATTGAAGGCGATGTACTTTGAGGGTTAAGTATTTGTTGCAGGTAAGTACTTCCCAAGCCACCTTTGGTTCCGTTTACGGCATTTATTGCTATCAAGGCTGAAGCAGACCGTCCGTTAACTTGTTCTTTTTCGAAACCTTTGGGTATCTCAAGTAACATGTCAACTCGGTCTCTTTCGATATTCTCCAATCCTTTTTCGTATGTATCAGGAAGAGTCATCAGTTTGAAGTATGGTGAAGCTTCTATACGGTGAATGAGTCGAATGGAAGAAGGACTATGGTCATGATCGATTATGGCTATACGTAGGTCCTCTATTTCCAATGTTGCGGCCCATGGCATAATTAGCATGATAACACAGGGAAATATCAGGATGAGTCGAGGCAGGAAACTATTCCGGCGCAACTGTTTGAATTCTTTTTCAATAAGATATCGTAGTACCATATTATTCTATTCTAAACGGTTTTTAAACTTTTTAGTTGTGATACCAATAAGTATAACAGCCATAAGCAGCAGGATAAGGACTTCCTGCCAGACATAAGATAGTGGAACACCTTCTATCATCAGTTTCCGTACTAAGGCTACATACCATCGTGCTGGAATTATGCAGGATAGCCATTGTAGGGGAGCTGGCATGCTTTCTATGGGAAAGATAATGCCTGATAAAATGATTGTAGGAATCAGTAAAACCATAGCCGATGCAAGTAGGGCTGCTACTTGAGTATGAGTAATGCATGAGATAAGCAGACCTAAAGCGAGTGAAACAAAAATGAACAGGAGTGATACTCCTAATAAACTGAATAAATTGCCTGCAATAGGAACATCAAGGACAAAAAAAGATAGCAGTAAAATTGTAGTTAAGTTGACGATAGATAATACAAAGTAAGGGACAGTCTTTGATAAAATAACCCATATCGGGCTTATTGGAGAAACAAGCAAGATTTCCATTGTACCAGTTTCTTTTTCCCGTACGATGGATATAGATGTCATCATAGCACAAATGAGCATCAGAATTAATCCCATGACACCAGGTACAAAATTATAGGCACTTTTCATTTGAGGATTGTAGAGTAGTTTTCCAGAAACTATGATTTTCCCTTTAGGATTGTCTTGCTTCAGTGCTGCCAGTGCTTTCGATAATATTCCGTTTGCATAAGCACTACGGGTGATGGCTAAGTTGGGTTCAGTGGCGTCAGCTATAATTTGTAGTTGTTCGGAATCAAAACGTAACCGGTTTAAATCATGACTTATAATGACAGCAAGTTCTATCTTATTTCTTTTCAATAAATGCTCTATTTCATCGGGAGAATGTACAATATACTTTACGGTAAAGTATTCACTTGCATCCAGCCGGTCAACGATACGTTGTACGTCAGCATCTGCTGAATTTACAAGAACAGCAGTTTGTACGTTGCGTACTTCTGTAGAGATGGCAAATCCGAAAAGTATAATTTGTATGATAGGCATTCCAATAAGTATCAGCATTGTACGCTTATCGCGCAGAATGTGATAAAATTCTTTCCTGATAAATGCAATGAATTGTTTCATACTCTTAGTATAATGTACGACAATGTAAAATGTTAGTTATGATTTCGTTTGGCTTCTCGCGCAAGCATTTGAAAAACTTCGTCCATGTTCTGAGCTTGAAAATGAGCTTTTAAGCCTGTTGGGGTATCCAAGGCCCGGATACGTCCGTCTACCATCATCGAAATTCGGTCACAGTATTCTGCTTCATCCATATAGTGAGTAGTAACGAATATCGTGATTCCTTGTTCGGCGGCTTGATAGATGAGTTCCCAAAACTGGCGTCGTGTAGCAGGATCCACTCCTCCTGTTGGTTCATCGAGAAAGACGAGTTGTGGGCGATGAAATATTGCAACCGAAAAAGCCAGACGTTGTTTCCAGCCTAAGGGAAGGGATTGGACTACAGTATTTCGTTCTTCGTATAATCCGATACGCCGTAGCATTGCTTCTGTTCGCGCTGGAATTTCTTTTTTAGAAACTCCATATATTCCTCCAAAAAGACGTACATTTTCGCTGACTGTTAAATCTTCGTATAAAGAAAACCTTTGACTCATGTATCCTATATGCCGTTTTATGTTTTCGCTTTGTGTCCTGACATCGTAGCCCATTACTTCGGCATATCCTTCTGTCGGCAAACTTAAACCACATAAGATACGCATTGCAGTTGTTTTACCTGCACCGTTAGCTCCTAAAAAGCCAAATATTTCTCCTCGTTTTACTTCAAATGAGATATGGTCGACAGCCGTAAATGTACCAAAGCATTTTACCAGATTGTTCACTTTTATAATAGGTCGTTCGTTTTCTTCGGTGTGGTTGTGTTTCAAACCAGGAGGACAAAGAATATCTTTAAATTGTTCTAATATGATACTGGGAGTATTTATGCCTCTTATTCTGCCTTCGTATAAGAAAGCTATTCGGTCGCATTTCCGGGCTTCATCCATAAAAGGAGTAGAAACTAAGATTGTAATGCCTTTATCACGTAATCTCTTCAGCATTACCCAAAACTCTTTTCTTGAAACGGGATCCACTCCGGTTGTTGGCTCATCGAGGAATAGAATCTTGGGAGAATGTATTAAGGCACAGCAAAGAGCCAGTTTTTGCTTCATTCCTCCTGATAATGCTCCTGCACGGCGCTTTCTGAAAGGAGCTATTTGTTCGTATATTTCCCGTATCTGATCATAGTGCTCCTCTATGGTCGTCTGAAAGATCGTAGCGAAAAAATTCAGATTTTCTTCTACTGTCAAGTCTTGGTAGAGAGAAAAACGTCCCGGCATGTAGCCTATTTCTCGTCTGATGCAACGGAATTCGTTTTGAACATCATATCCTAATACAGAAGCCTCGCCTGAATCAGCATTTAATAAGGTTGTGAGGATGCGGAATAATGTAGTCTTTCCTGCACCGTCAGGACCTATTAGTCCAAATAGCTCTCCTTGCTGTATATTTAGTGAAATGTCTTGCAGCGCTTTAACTGTTCCGTAGCATTTACAGAGATGTTGTGTGTCGATGACAGGATTCATATTTTTATTCATGTTGTTATTGATCGAATTTTACTTCTCCATACATTCCTATTTTAATGCTGCCGTCATTTCTGACAGCTATTTTTACAGCATATACCTGATTGGCACGTTCGTCTTCTGTTAATATTGTCTTAGGAGTGAATTCCGCCTCGTCGGCTATCCAACTTATTGTTCCTTGATATTCTTTTTGATTGCCATTTCAAAAGTCTGCAAATACTTTGACCTGTTCACCTAATTTGACTTTTTCTAACTGTGAGGAAGTGACATAGGCCCGTAAGAAAATATTTTCAGTATCGGCTATTTTGAAAAGAGGCTTTCCTGCAGCAGCCAGTTCGCCTGGTTCTGTATATTTGGCAAGTACTGTTCCGCTGATAGGAGAAAGAATATGGCATTTGTTTAACAGATCTTCTGTTTGGAGAATCTGGATAGCTACAGAGGAACTTTGCTCATTTAAACTTTGTGTATTGTTGGTGAGAGAAGATATCTGTGCTTCCAACTGACTTTGTAATACGGCAATTTGAGCATCCCAGTCGTCAAGTTGTTTGCGGTTAGCTGCATTTGCTTTCAACAAATTATCGACTCGCGTACGTTCACGATGTGCTGTTGCAAGTTGTTTTTGGGTAGCAGCTATTTGCTTGTGGATATCAGGACGCAGTTTATCCACCGATTTCATGTTTGCTTCTAACTGAAGCTTTTTCAAATAGAGCTGAATCGTATCTATGAGTCCGACTTCTTCTCCTTGAGTGAGATGCGTGCCTTCTTCTGCATTAAGGTAGAATAATTTACCGTTCGATTCTGCGGAAACAATAATTTCTGTAGCTTCGAATGTACCTGTTGCATCAAAGTCGACATTGGGCCGACAGGCAGAAAAGAAAATAGATAAGGCGATAAATGAAAAATATTTTTTCTTCATAAGGCTGAAACATATTAATATGTTGGGGAATTGGTAAGGTGTTTTCTGTTATACAGATTCATGAGTAACTGAATCTTATGAATAGCCTGAGTTTGTCGTGCCAGACTTTCGGATGTCACTTCACGTAACATTTCAGTAACTGTTAATGTTCCGTTGGCTACTTTGGCTTCGGCTGCCTGACGAATGTTGGAACGCAGGCGAATCATTTCATCATCTTCTATCATTTGTTGACGTAAGGCTTTGATTATTCCATCTTGTTCAGTCAATTTCAATTGTGTCTTAAAAAGAAATACATCTCGATTGTTCTGAATTTGCCGGTGTAGTATATCGAGTTTCTGCTTGTCATTTTTCAAGGTATATAGACTACCAAAGTTCCATGTCAGCCGTGCACCTACCATATAGTAAGCTGTAAATTTATCTTTTAACATGTCCAATCCGGGATTACCATATCCCCCTTGGGCGAAAAATCCTAATTGTGGCATATACCCGGCACGAAGGTTGCGTTGTCGGATATAGAGCGTTTGCTCTTGGGCCTCGTATAGTTGAAGTTCCGGCCGGTTGATGCTTGTGTAACTTTCATTGTTTTCTGTCGCTTTCGGAACCACGAATTGGGTATTATCATCAATCGTTTTTCCTGTCAGTAATGCAAGCATATGCAAATAAGCATGACGGTTGGCAGAAAGTAAAGTACGTTGTTGTTTGGTATTTAGTATTTCTACTTTTACAGCGTCTACATCTGCATCATTAGCTATGCCATTGTTTCGGTAAGCTTCTATATTTTTCAGATTCCGTTGCAGGTTTTCGTTAAGCAGGGAATTTTGGTGTAACTGTTCGTTTAAAAGCAGAATCCCAAAGTATACCTGATTAACCTGTTCGTGAAGTGCATACATACTAACATCCAGCTGACGCTTGTTCTCACGACTTACGGCTTTTATCTCTTCTTTTTGATTATGAATCTTTCCACCGTCCCAGATGTTTTGTTTGACTTCTATTATGGCTTGGTATTGATCTTTAGATAATCCTCTAAATCCGATACCTGGTATTTCAAATGGCAAAGTTGTAGCATCGCTTTGATAAGATATTTTTCCACTGACACTGATTTGTGGAAGGTTCCCTTTTTCTACGTTCGATACTGTGTATTGTTCCGAAAGTTGAATGAGATTATATTGTCGGACGAGGGGATAATTTTCTTGTGCAGCCTGCTGGCATTCGTCTAATGTTATTTGTGCCTTTGTATTTAAAGTAATGATGGCAGACAGAACGAATAAGATTATTCTAATCATGGCATGTTGTTTTATTGTTGTTATACAAAGTTAAAGTCTTTCTATCTATCCATGAGGTCCTATTGGTTTTTGTAAATGTTCTGTTTGTTCGATTATATATCGATTTTACCCCTTTATTGGATGCTATTATTATCTTTGCAGGAAATAAATGTATTTTGTTATGAAACAAAATAATCTTTTGCTTTTGGCTTTAAAGCAGATTTTTGAGTTGTCAACTATTTCTGGCAATGCTTACCGGTTTGTTTCTGCAGAGTTGGGACTGGTACGTTCTATGAGGGGAACTTTGGGTATTCCGGAACAAATCTTGACATTGGGACAGCCCTATCGTCTGACTGAAGGTCGTGTTTTGTTTATGCATGCAGGTTATATCCGTGTCAGAGCCAATCTGATAGAACTGACACTTTCAGCACGACAATTGATAGTAGCCTCTCCGGGAACGATTCTTCAGATTTTGGAAGTATCGAAAGATTGTGAATTAGAAATGCTTGCCTTTACAAATAGTTTGATGGAGGGGTGGCAAAAAGAAATGCTTTTACAAATGTTTTTGCAGGGAAGGCTTTATGTACAACTTGACTTGGATGAAAAGGAAGAGAAACGCATTCAATCGTTTTTTGATATGTTGTGGAATATTGTACACGATGAGCCTTTTCCTCGTGAAATGGTCAGAAGCCTGATTTCAGCATTGTTTCATCAAATACATGCTTATCGTATGCAGGAAATGTCAGAAGACAGACAGCAACGTACGCGGCAAGAAGAAGTTTTCAACAGGTTTCTTTTACTTGTTAATAAGTATGCCATCCGTGAACGAAGTATTGTATTTTATGCCGAAAAATTATACCTGACTCCCCGTTATTTAAGTACGCTAATAAGGCAGACGAGTGGTCGTACTGTTATGGACTGGGTGAATGAAGCTGTTATACAAGAAGCTAAGTTATTACTTCGTCATTCAGATAAACTGGTTTATCAGATTGCCGATGATCTTAATTTTCCTAATGCATCTTTCTTCTGCAAGTATTTTCGGAGATTGACAGGAAAGACACCTCATGAATATCGGTTAGGCGAATAAAAAAACAGGTACGGAGATGAAATCCGTACCTGTTTCAGTATAGAGACAGTTTTTAAAACTTATTTCTTATCTTCTTTTTCGATGCTGATTAATTCAACTTCAAAAATCAGGGTAGAGAAAGGTTTGATCTTGCCAGTTTCACGTGAACCGTAAGCCAATTCCTGAGGAATATATAATTCCCATTTAGAACCAACAGGCATCATAGTCAGAGCTTCAGTCCATCCTTTGATAACCTGGTTAGCACGGAATGTTGTCGGTTCGTTACGTTCGTATGAACTATCAAACTGAGTACCGTCAATCAATGTTCCTTTGTAGTGTACTTTAACTCTTGCTGTTTCAGTAGGCACTTCTCCTTTACCTTCAGTGATTACTTTGTACTGCAAGCCACTAGGAGTAACTTTAACACCTTCTTTGCTCTTGTTCTTAGTAAGGAACTCTTCATTCTGTTTCTTATAGTCGGCATATTGAGTTTCCAATGCTTTTTCTTTGATAGCTTCAGCCTTTGTATTAACATATACAGCAGCAGAATCGGTCGGAACAATAGCTTGTTTCTTTACAGCAGCAACGAAACCAGCCAGGAAGTTTTCTTTGCTCAAGCTCTGAGTAGAATCACCGTTGAAAATACGGCTGCTGATAGCATCGAACATATCTCCACTGATTTGCTGTCCAATTTGGATACCAGCCATATAAGCTTTCTGCTTAGCATCAGTCTGTTTCAATCCTTCTTCAATACCTCTTACAAAGTCAGCCATGTGAGTTGAGTCTATACCCAGACGTCCCATAGCATATTCTTCCAGTCCCTGAGTATTGCTGACACCCATCATATAAGAAAGAGTATCAATGTCGCTTTTCATGTTTGCCTTTGGGCTTTGAGCTGTACATGATGCCAGTCCAGCTGCGGCTGCAAACATCATGATTAAAGTACTTTTTTTCATTTACTTTTATTTTAAAATTATAATTTATCGATTTTAGGTTTCTTAGAGAACTTCAATCAGTTCTACTTCAAAAATCAATGTGCTGTGAGGAGGAATCATTTCACCTGCTCCCTGTGCACCATATGCCAGTTCTGAAGGAATATAAAGTTTCCATTTTGCACCTTCTGACATAAGCTGAAGTGCTTCAACCCATCCTTTAATAACTTGGTTGACGCCGAATACAGCAGGTTCGCCACGCTTGATAGAACTATCGAACAAGGTACCATCTATCAATGTTCCTTCATAGTGGCAGCGTACACGGTCAGTTGCTTTCGGTTTTTTACCGTTGCCTTCCTTGATAACTTCGTATTGCAGTCCGCTTGGTAATGTTACAACGTTTGGGTTCTTTTTGTTTTCTTCGAGGAATTTCTTTCCTTTTGCTATATTTTCAGCATTCATCTTTTCTTCCAGCTCGGTGAAATATTTGTTCACAATATCACGAGCTTCAGTATGAGTAATAGCTGTCTGGTTTCCCTCTAATACGTCTTTGATAGCCTGTGCAAAGTCGTTTACTTCGATGCCGCGGGCACCCATGCTTAACAGATTTTGGCCTATACCCAGACCAATGGCGTAACTAAATTTATCCATGTAATTATATTTATTAGTATGTAATATTCTTTAAAAGCATGGCAAAGGTATCTTTTTTCTTTGAATATGAGCATCTTTAAGCGATTAAAAATTCTTATTTTTGTCACTGTATCTAAAATAGAACGAAAATATTTGTGTATGAAAAAGCTGGTAATACTCACTGGTGCGGGAATGAGTGCTGAAAGCGGTATCAGTACATTCCGTGATTCGGGTGGCTTATGGGATCGTTATCCTGTAGAGCAAGTTGCTACACCCGAAGGTTATGCTGCCAATCCGAAGTTGGTAATCGATTTTTATAATGAACGGCGTAAACAATTGCTGACAGTGAAACCTAATCGAGGACATGAGTTGATAGCAGAACTTGAAAAATATTTTGATGTGACAGTTATTACACAAAATATTGATAATTTGCATGAGCGTGCAGGCAGTCACCATGTTATTCATTTGCATGGAGAACTCACTAAAGTTACATCCAGTTGGCAACCGAACAATCCTAAGTTTATAAAGGAATTAAAGCCAGAAGAGTATGAAGTAAAAATGGGGGATGTAGCTGCTGACGGTTCACAGCTGCGTCCGTTTATAGTCTGGTTTGGAGAAAGTGTGCCAATGATAGAAACAGCTATTGATTATGCAGAACAGGCTGATATATTTGTCATTATTGGCACATCCTTGAATGTCTATCCTGCTGCCGGCTTGCTGAATTATGTCCCTTCTCGTGTTCCGGTATACCTTATCGATCCGAAAGAAGTCGCCATTGCTTCGGGGCGGCAAGTACATGTTATTCGTAAAGGAGCGTCAGAAGGTATGGAAGAATTAAAAAATATGTTACTAAATGAAACAGTGTAAACAAATTCTTTCTATATTTGTTTTCATAGTAAAGTAACAATAAATACTAACTTAGAATAAACGATAAAATTATGAAAAAGTACATTTGCACAGTATGCGATTGGGTTTATGACCCAGAGGTTGGAGATCCAGATGGTGGTATCGCTCCGGGAACAGCGTTTGAAGATCTTCCTGATGACTGGGTTTGCCCGGTTTGCGGTGTAGGAAAAGAAGATTTCCAGGAAGTTACAGAATAATTTCCGGCCGAAAAATATAATATAGCCCGACTTGCATGCGGATTTATCCGAAACAAGTCGGGCTATTCTTATATATAATAAGGAGTAGAAAACCATGAGTCAAAGTTGAATTGGTTTAGATTTTAGTATGTGTATAATCGGATATGTAATATACTGAAATTATCGACTCCAATGCGTGCATGACGTCCTTGATGAGTTTGATCTCCATTTAGTCTACGGATATATTGCATAGAACCATCTTCGCAGATTTTTACTTCATCTACACTACCTATTCCGATGCGTGTACCTCCGTTCCATTTCTCTGTAATTGGACTGTTACATTCTTTTGCGAAACCGTCTTCGCCCAATTGTTTCTGTGTTATACTTCGTATTTCATCAAAACTTTGAAATTCGACGACTATTCCACTTCCGGCAATAATATATTCATCTTCGGTTAGACGTATAATAATTCCCCCTCCTTCTGGCCAGTTACTTCCATTTGTTGCACGTGAATCCCAAGGCAATGTGAAAAAATGCCGGCAAATAAGATTAGTGTTGTCCCATGTCAATATTCGTTCTTGATTATTTTTATCGAAAAGCAATCCTTTCATCATTCCTTTTCCTTGAAAACGTGTAATTAGTGGCATTAGTTCTTTTAGCTTTTGATACGCTTGTATTAATGGATATTCAGGATTATCCGGAGTATCTTCTATTGAAAAAGGACTGAATCCAATGCAATCGTGTTCTCCAAATACGTAGAATGCCCGTACGCCATCATTGGGTTCAAGACGTATTTCAGGGATGAAGAGTGGGTTATTATGTAGTTTGTATTGTGCTGTCCAACTTGTAAATCCTTTATCGTATAAATCTGGAGCCATCAAATCTATATCAGGAGCAGCGCAGTGCCAAATATCAATAAGATGTGCCAATGGACCGGCCGATGGATATTCACCGGGTTTTCGTCCACGACTATTCATCGCAGCATTAACATACATAGGAATATTGTATATTTTACGTCCGTGTTGTATCATACGTTCTACATATAAAGCATAGTGCCATGCCATAAAGATTTCATCAGTATAAATATCATTTCCAAATACTTCTTGCCATGTACCTGTAATCTTTTTCCCTGCTTTCTGCCATTTGTTATATAACCATGGATGAAGAGTCTTATTATTGGCTTTTAAATAGTTCGTGAGTTTTTCAGGTATTTCCGAATAAAATCGTTGGTTGGCTTCTTTTGAGTAATCACGTGCGTTCTCTAACATACCAATTTCATTTTCAACTTGCATCATTATTACAGTGTGTTCAGTACTGTCTATTTGTGAAATATGTTTTAGTAACTGTCCGAAAGCATGTGAATCAGCTTGAAATACATTTTCAGAAAAAGGACTGGCCATTTCAAGAGGTTTACCTGTTTGCGTATGTGTGCGGGGATATTTTTTGTAATTGCTTTTGAACCAAATAGGAGTATAGCAGCTCATTGAGTTTTTCCAGGCACCGAACCATAAGAATACGACTTTTAAATTATTGCAACGTGCCTGTGTTATAATTTTGTCGATGAGTATAAAATCAAAGCATCCTTGTCGAGGCTCAATTAAATCCCAGTAGGCAGGTACCAGAACTGCATTTAATCCCATACGTTGCAGTTTCGGAAAAATTTGTTCAATATCTTTTGTAGAAGAAGCAGATGAATTACCTAATTCACCAGCCAAAAGCAACATTGGTTTGTCTGCAACAATTAATTGTGTTGCAGTCCCTTGTTTTATCCAATGAGGAATACTTTGTTGGGCAATAACAGGTATGGTTAGTAACCAGAAACATAGAATAGAAAAAAAGTTTTTCATATTAGAAATATCAAAATATTTAGATTAAAAGGAGATTTATTTGCCACGAAAGTAATGTAAAAAAACGATGAGAACAATGAAAAAATGAGGCAATAGTATGCTGCATAACATAAATGTACTGTCTATTATAGTTTATGTAACATTCATCTTATGTCATGTTCTTTAAATAGAAATAATTGTATCGCTGATTTCTGATCGATAAAAGTTGCTCTATTACATTTGCATTGGTTATAAGAGTATTATAATGGCATATGTAGTACATGTTAGAATATCCTTATTTATTATAAATTCTTTTATTAAACACTAATATTTCATTTTATGAAAAACGGAGAATGTATTTAGAAGCGTAGAACAACCAAAAACAATCAGAAATATCCAAGCATAAACATTTAATTATCAATACATTCTAAAAATTAACACTTTTCGGCTGCTTTTTGATACTTCCCAAATTTCCACATATTTTTGAGACGTATTTCTGACGTGGAGAATTTGCGGGGCTTGTTTTTTGTCACACCGTGCAGACAGTTGACAAGGGTTTACAACCGTTTACAACAAGCGACAATATCCTCCCCGACATTCATCGATGGTCACATCGTGTAGAAAGGCGACAACCGTTGACTGCCGTTTACATCCGTTCACCACTTCAGGAATACAGGATTGAAGAAATGAACCAGTAAACGATAAAGCAGTATGAAAGCAACCCGAAAATGCAGTTTTTGCGGCAAATCCTTTGTAACCCGCAGCGGAATGCAAAGGTATTGCAGCGAGGCTTGTCAGGCGGAAGCCCGACGAGCCAGAATGACACAGAAGAATAACCTCTTCAAGGCCGTCCGGCCAATCATGGAGATACAGCATCAGGAGTATCTCACCTTTTCCAAAGCAGCCATACTCATGGGCTGTTCCCGACAGTACATCTATAAACTTGTAGCCATGGGCAAGCTGAAAGCCTCACGCATCAGCAACCGCATGGCATTCATCCGCAGAGCCGACATCGAGCGGATGATGGAGGGTAATCCCTACCATCGCATCCTGCCCGGCAGCACTTCCACACCGAAAAAATCTGCTTCATCTTCCTTCCCGGTGAAAAAAGAAAAAAGGGAAAAGGTAACCGATGAAGTGCTGGACTTCTATTCCGGTGAAGAGGTGATGTCCCTTTATAAAGTCAAGCAGTCATGGCTCTATACCACTGCCAAACGCAACCGCATCCCCATCTGCCGTATCGCTGGAAAGAACTATTACAGCAAGAAGCATGTTGACGAGTTCTTCGGTACGGCTGTTGATATGGAAAGTATCACCGACTGGCTCCTGACTGAAGAAGCGAAAGAGCAGTTCGGTATGAAGCCTGCCGCACTCCGGGCATACGCCTACCGGCACAGGATACCGACCAAAAGAGAATACGGCCGCACCTATTACTCCAAGTCCCATCTGGACGAACTCCGCAGAACCGACCTTGTGAACGACGAGCGTTATTACACCGTGGAACAGGTCCGGCAGATTTACGGGCTTTCCTCCGCCAACATCTGCCATATCGTCAAGGTTAAGCACATCGAAAAGATACCTGAGTTCGGGATAAGTTTAGAATAAGGCCAGTTGTTTTGAGTCCTCAATATAGTATCCTTGCAATGCATCCGGTTTGTTTTCAAAGAAACAATA
>NZ_DBMACV010000087.1:0-12307 GCF_057861905.1 Phocaeicola sp.
ATTGTTTCTTTGAAAACAAACCGGATGCATTGCAAGGATACTATATTGAGGACTCAAAACAACTGGCCTTATTCTAAACTTATCCCGAACTCAGGTAATTTCTTGTAAGATTCTGTATATTTCTACTATGTTTTCGGATGGTATAGTCAGATTCATTATATCATCCGATATGTAAGGGTGTATTGTAAGAGTATTTAATGTATTCAGTTTTTCAATATATAAATTGAACATCTGGTATAGGCTGATGTTGCTGAAGTTAGGAGCCGATAGTTGATGTGATATATTGCGTACGTTTTCTCGTATCTCTCCCACTTGCGTTGCCAGACGGCCGGCGCTTGTTTGTTTCAATTGCATCTCTATTGCCAGCAATTCATTGCATACATCGTTATGGAGTTCTTTCGAGATGTGTTCGTTGCTGTCTTCCAGTCCTTTCAGATATTGGTCGGTCATTTTTTTATTCATTTCTCCAATGAGCAGTTTGCTTTGTGCTTCTTTGTTCTTTAATTCTTTTTCCAGTTCCGAGTGTTTGAGCTTAAGGGCAACTTTTCTTTTTTGGAGACTGATAATGATGATGACGGATAATAGTACAATTAGTACGAGTATGCTGGAAATAATATAAGTGCGTGTCTGGTAGGCAGCCTTGTTTTTTGCCTGTTCGGCATTAAGGCTGATAATCTTCAGGTCCTTTTCTTTGGTTTCCAGTTCGGCTTCGAATCCGGCCAAGCGGTTATGAAAACTCTTGTGCTGTATCTTTTGTTCTGTTTCGTATGCTTCAAGAGCTAACTGGTAGGACGTCTGCGGATGATTTCTTTTCGATTCTATCTCTGCCAGGGCAAGAAGTGATTTCGTCAGCATTATGCTGGGATTCTTTCTGTAAAAGGCTAATGCCTTCGATAGATAGTTATGAGCCTGTTGCAAAGAATCGGTAGCTTGGAAAAGCATGTAGCCATACAGATAATCGAGGTTGGCTATGTTGTATTCATTTTTTGTCTGCTTTTTATAGCTTATAGCTTTTTGATAATAACGGATAGCCGAGCGAGAGTCGCCTGTATCATAAAGAGCTTTAGCATAGTTGGTATATACATAAAGTTTCAATCCAGCCGGCATGTTCTCTTGCAAAAGTTTTGTTGCCAGTTGCAAACTGTCGAGTGCATTGTGATAATATTCTCCGTTTGTCAGCAGAATGGCATGATTGCACAGGTAACTTATCTTGTTGATTTGATTATTGAATGCAAGTGTATCTGTTTGTGGATATGAAAATATTTTTCGTGAGAAGGTGATAGCTTGTTGAGTTTCCTCCAGTTCGTTGTATAGTGTGGCTATGTTGCTGATAATAATGGCAGACAGATTGTAGTCCTTCTGATATTCTGTTATTTTCAGCGCTTCTTTGTACATCAGAATTGCCTTGTCAAGCATGAATAAGTTTTTGTGTATAACTCCCGACAAATTGTACGATTCGGCCAGACGTGCGGTATCTTTGATTTGAACAAACAGGTCAATTGCTTCATCTGTAAACTTCTTGGCTTCGTAAAGTTTATTGCTTGACCATAGTCCATAGGCTATTTCATAAGTCGCTATGCCTTCCGACTGCTGTATTTGTTTTCGTGTTTCGGAAGAATATTTTCTATCTTTCAGGCGTATGGCTTCTTCTCTGGCATCTTTAAGAATGGAATATGCTTTGGTATAATCTCTTTTGGAGTTGAGATAAGTTGCATAGGTAATATTCAGGTCTAATGCAGATACAGGATCATTGCTATAGTTTATTTGCCGGCATGCAAGAGAATATATGGAATCCATTCGGAAAAAATCACCTTCGTCTCCATATTGTTGTATTTGCTTGGTGAAGTCGAAGTCATTCGCAATAATATGTCCTGCAAAAGCAATTAAAAACGTAATAAATATAAATCTTCTCATGCTGTAATCCATCCTTTAATGAAAGCCAGGCGCATAAGATGTGAAACATTGATCGCACCGCTTTTTAATAATATATTCTTGCGCATTGTATCAATCGTACTCTTGCTGAGATTTAGTTTTTGTGCGATCTCTTCGGAGGTGTATCCACAAGACAACATATTGATAATCTCTTTTTCACGTGGACTCGGAGTATAAGTAATTGAATCCATTACGGAGTGATCTCCTATAAGCGACAATGTAATGTTTAAGGCTGTCGGAGAATAATATTTGTTTTTTGTCGATAAAATAGTATCGATGGCCTTTTTCACTTCATCTGTATCGTCGTTTTTGGTAACAATACCGGCAACTTCTTTTTTTATAAGAAGCTTTATGATCCAGAATTCTGTGTGCATTGTATAAATCAATACAGGAGTCTGAGGTATTTTCTTTTGCAGATAGGGGAGCAGTTCCAATACGGTTTTGTCTTGCAATTCGTAGTCTGCAATTAGGAGATCAAGTGGATTGTTGTCTATATAATTGTATAATTCAGAATAATGTTTGCCTATTGTAATTTTATATTTATTGTCGAGAGTCAGCAGTTTGGCTAACCCTTCCGCAATAATAGGATGGTCATCTAAAATGTAAATATGTTCTTGCATACTAAGGTACTTGTTGTTAAAAAGATTTGTTCTTGTTTTTCTCTGTTACAAATATGGTTAATTTATATTTTTAATGCAAATTATTCTTCTCTTTTTGATAGCATATTCCTTTTTATTTTGTATGGATTATACAGTTGCCGAATGTTATAAATTTTCTTGATTTATAGATCGTTTCAAGTTTGTCAGGGATTTTTTTTCTTGGATCAATAAAAGTTCTGCCAAGGCAAAAATACTTTGTTCGTAAATGGTTCGGAAAGTAGGTAAAGAGAGGATGTATAAGAATTTTGTATTTTTACTTGGTGTAACGACAAATAACAATAATTCGGCTGAGAAGGCTTGTTTTTTGCAAAAAATAATTAGGATAATTAGAACGAATCTTTTATTTTTGTTTCGCTAATACATAAATGAGAAAACATCAATAATTATATAAAGATTATAAAATCATGGAAAACGAAGAATTGATTAAATTGTGTTCTGACAAAGCTCAGAAGTGGTTAACTCCGGCTTATGATGCAGAAACTCAGGCCGAAGTAAAGCGTATGTTGGAAAATCCTGATAAAACAGAATTGATAGAAGCTTTTTATAAAGACCTTGAATTCGGTACAGGTGGTTTGCGTGGCATCATGGGTGTAGGTTCAAACCGTATGAATATTTACACTGTTGGTGCGGCTACTCAGGGATTGTCTAACTATCTGAACAAATGTTTTGCAGGCAAAAAAGATATTTCTGTAGTTGTTGGTCATGACTGTCGTAACAACAGTCGTCTGTTTGCCGAAATTTCTGCGAATATCTTCTCTGCAAACGGAATTAAGGTTTATTTGTTCGAAGACATGCGTCCTACTCCAGAGATGTCATTTGCTATTCGTCATTTGGGATGCCAGAGCGGTATTATTCTTACAGCTTCTCACAATCCGAAAGAATATAACGGTTATAAGGCATATTGGGACGATGGAGCTCAGGTTCTTGCCCCGCACGATAAAGGTATTATTGAGGAAGTAAACAAGGTTGCTTCTGCATCTGATATTAAATTCGAAGGCAATAAGGAACTGATTCAGATTATCGGTAAGGAAATTGATGATGAATACTTGCGTCAGGTTCATACTATTTCCATCGATCCGGAAGTTATCAAACGTCAGAAAGACTTGAAGATTGTTTATACTCCTATCCACGGAACTGGTATGATGCTGATTCCGCAGTCGCTGAAGTTGTGGGGATTCGAAAATGTTCATTGCGTTCCTGAACAGATGGTTAAGAGTGGTGATTTCCCGACAGTCGTTTCTCCGAACCCGGAAAATGCAGAAGCTTTGACATTGGCTATCAAGCTTGCTAAAGAAATTGATGCGGATATCGTCATGGCTTCCGACCCTGATGCCGACCGTGTAGGTATGGCTTGTAAGAATGACAAGGGTGAATGGGTATTGATTAACGGTAATCAGACTTGTTTGATCTTCTTGTATTACATTATCAAGAACCGTATTGCAATGGGTAAGATGAAGGGTAACGAATTTGTTGTAAAGACAATTGTTACTACTGAACTGATAAAATCGGTTGCTGATAAGAATCATATCAAGATGTACGACTGCTATACTGGATTCAAATGGATTGCTCGTGAGATTCGTTTGCGTGAAGGTAAAGAACAATATATCGGCGGTGGTGAAGAAAGCTACGGATTCCTTGCAGAAGATTTTGTACGCGATAAAGATGCAGTTTCTGCATGTTCTTTGCTTGCTGAAATTTGTGCATGGGCAAAAGACCAAGGCAAAACACTGTATGATATCTTGATGGAAATCTATGTAGAATACGGATTCTCTAAGGAAGTTACAGTGAACGTTGTAAAACCGGGTAAGAGTGGAGCCGATGAAATTAAGGCTATGATGGAAAACTTCCGCGCTTGTCCTCCGAAAGAACTGGGTGGATCGGAAGTTGTATTGGTTAAAGACTACAAAACTCTGAAAGCTACAGACAATAAGGGTAATGTAACCGATTTGAATATGCCAGAACCATCGAATGTACTTCAGTTCTTTACAGCTGATGGAACAAAGGTTTCTGTACGTCCGTCAGGAACAGAGCCGAAGATTAAATTCTACATGGAAATTAAAGGTGAGATGGGTTGCCCGAAATGTTTTGCAGGAGCTGATGCTGAAGCAACAGAAAAGGTAGAAGCAGTCAAGAAATCTTTGGGTATCTAAAAGCAGAAATTTTTGCATCATAATTTAAAATCCGGTGGGCTTTAATGAAAAGTCCCCCGGATTTTTTGTCTATTCTTCCGGATAATCGGCATAAAGCAGATATCTTTTTCTCATAATTTTGTATTTCTCCAGATCATCTTTCCATGCAGAGCGAATTTGCTGTTCTGTTTTCCCTTGCAGAATATCCTGTCGGACCTGCCCGGTTCCCATCAGAAGGTCAAACCATTTAGGACGGGTGAAGAATGACTTTTCGGCATCAGGCATACAGGCTTGATAAGCTTTGTAGAATTGGAGTACATATTGTAACGAAAATCCTTGCGGTATTTGGGAAGAAGTACGGAGGTCTATCCCGTAGCAGTTTATGTTTTTGTGCAGCGGATTCTTGTCTGAACCCTTCAAAGAACGTGGCTTGAGGCAGAAACTGAACGTCTGCCGGGTAAAGGGACTGCCTATTACCTGAAAAGGCCATTCTGTTCCTCTGCCGACACTCACAGAGGTTCCTTCGAAAGGACAGAGGGACGGATAAAGTGCGATGGCCTGGTCGTTGGGCAGGTTGGGTGAGGGTTTTACCGGAAGTGAATAAGGCTGGCCGTGTTTCCAGTTTTCTACTGTAATGACTTTCAACTGGCATTGAAGGCCCTTTCCCAGCCATCCTTCTCCATTAATCATTTGTGCCAGCTCGCCTATTGTACATCCGTGCAGGACAGGTATTGGAAACATTCCCACAAAGCTCTTGTATTTCAGGTTGAGTACCGGACCGTCTACATAGTCGCATGGGTTAGGATGATCCAGCACGATCAGCTCTTTCCGGTTTTCGGCACACGCTTGCATTACATAAAACATCGTACTGATATAAGTATAAAATCGCGCTCCGACGTCTTGCATGTCGAAGATAACAATATCAGTTTGGCTCAGTTGTGCTGGCTGAGGCTTTTTTTGTGTGCCATACAGAGAGATGATAGGAACATGTGTGCGTGTATCCTTGCCGTTTCGTACCGTTTCTCCTGCATCAGCATCTCCACGGAAGCCATGCTCGGGGGCGAAAACCTGCACAATGTGTATGCCACTGTTATACAATGTGTCGAGCAGATGCACACCATTTACCAGAGAAGTATGGTTTACTACCAGTGATATCTGCTTGTCTTTTAGCATAGGAAGCAACTGTTCCATCTTGTCGGCGCCGTTACGAACCTGTGCTGATGCCTGCACGACTGTCAGCAGCCAGCAAACGAATAAAGTAATATATTTCATGTGGGACAAATAATTTTTTCGTACCTTTGTTTCATACAAAGGTAATAATAAAAGAAAAAATCCATGAATCCACTGGCATTAATAGATAAGTATTATCCTGAAGACAACGAATTGAAGCATATTTTGCTGGTACATAGCCGTTCGGTAGCCGATAAGGCTCTTGCGCTGGCGAAGAAACATCCCGAACTGAATTTAGACTTGCAGTTTATAGAAGAAGCAGCCATGCTTCACGATATCGGAATATTTCGGACCGATGCAGAAGGTATCTGTTGCTTTGGAAAGTATCCTTATATCTGTCACGGCTACTTGGGAGCCGAACTTGTTCGTCAGGAAGGGTTTCCGAAACATGCATTAGTCTGCGAACGTCACACCGGTGCCGGATTATCCTTGCAGGATATCATACGTCAGGACTTGCCTGTTCCTCACAGAGAAATGATGCCTGTCAGTCTGGAGGAACAAATCATTTGTTTTGCCGACAAGTTCTTTTCCAAGACCAAGCTCGACCGTGAGAAGAGTATCGACAAGGCGCGCAAGAGTGTTGCCCGTTATGGTGAAGAAGGCGGTAAACGTTTTGACCACTGGTGTAAACTCTTTTTATAGTCTTAAAAAATACATTAAAATCTGTGGCTCTTGTGTTTATTTGCGAGAGAATGCTTACTTTTGCACCGCATTGCGTAAAAGATTGATGAATGGCGTCATTTAAAAAAGCTACATATTTATTGTTTGTTCTGTTCTTTTGGGGATTTTTTTTCTCTCTGTATGCTGAAACGCAGCGTGTCAGAGGAAAGAGAATGAGAGGAAACAGAACGGAAGCTCATGCCGATTCGCTGGCGGTCGATTCACTTAAAGGCGATTCACTGCATATGGACTCGCTGGCCGTAGATTCTGTTGGTGCAGATTCGCTGGCCCTTGATACTACTTCTAAGAAACAACCTCTGGATGCACCTGTAATTTACGAGGCTTCCGATTCCATCGTTTTTACCAAAGGAGGTTTTGCTCATCTATATGGTGATGGTAAAGTCAATTATCAAAACATTGAGTTGACTTCTGCTCTGATAACCATGAATATGGACAGCAGTACGGTCTATGCCCGTGGTGTTGCTGATACGACTGGTGTAGAGCAGGGAACTCCTGTCTTTAAGGATGGAGAAACACCCTACGAATCGAAGACAATGCGTTATAATTTCAAGACTAAGAAGGGATTTATCAATAACATTGTAACGCAGCAGGGTGAAGGATACGTAACCAGTGAGAATGCCAAAAAGGGAGCAGATGATGAAATTTACATGACTCAGGGTAAATATACTACCTGCGACAACAAGGAACATCCGCACTTTTATTTGAAATTGTCTATGGCCAAGGTACGTCCAAAGAAGGATGTTGTATTCGGGCCTGCCCAGCTTGTAGTAGAAGATGTCCCTCTTCCGATAGCCGTTCCATTCGGATTTTTCCCGTTCAGCAGCAGTTATTCTTCAGGTTTCATCATGCCTACATATGGTGACGAAATGAATCGTGGTTTTTATCTGCGTGATGGTGGATATTATTTTGCCATCAACGATAGGGTAGACTTGAAAGTGCTGGGAGAAATCTATACAAAAGGTTCATGGGGACTGTCGGCTGCTTCCAATTATAATAAGCGTTATAAGTATAGTGGCTATTTTAATGCCAGTTATTTGGTGACAAAGACGGGAGAAAAGAACATGCCCGATTATGTGGTTTCTAAAGATTTCCGTATACAGTGGAGTCACCGTCAGGATTCGAAAGCAAGTCCGAACAGCTCTTTCTCGGCCAGTGTAAACTTTGCAACCAGTAGTTACGACCGTTCGAGCTTGAGTTCATTGTACGACCCTTCTGCTTATAGTAACAACACAAAGGCGTCAAGTATCAGTTATTCTCGAAATTTTCCGGAAATTGGCCTGAATATTTCGAGTACGTTTAATATTACTCAGAATACGAGGGACTCTTCTGTCAATATGACTTTGCCTGACCTGAATATTTCTTTGAGCCGTATTTATCCGTTCAAGCGCAAGAAAGCAGCCGGCGACGAACGCTGGTATGAAAAGATTTCTTTCCAGTATACAGGTGCTTTGACAAACAGTGTTGATACAAAGGATAATCTGCTTTTTAAGACTCCTTTCTCGAAATGGAAGACAGGTATGAAGCATACTATTCCGGTTGAGGCTACATTCAGCTTGTTTAAATACATCAATATTACTCCTTCGTTCAACTATACCGAACGCTGGTATACGCGTAAAGTCATGCAGAGCTATGATGAAAAAACGCACGAAGTGGTAAAGGATACCATCAACGGGTTTAATCGTGTATACGATTATAATATGGCTGTTTCGATGAATACAAAGCTGTATGGTATGTATAAGCCTTTGTTTATGAAGAGCAAGGAGATTGTGATTCGTCACGTCGTAACTCCGTCGGTCAGCTATACATATACGCCGGACTTCGGTAAGTCGCGTTACGGCTATTACGAAACATACACCTATACCGACGAAAACGGTGAGGTCCGCATGGCAGAGTATTCGCCCTATGAAGGTGCTCCTTACAGCTATCCGGGTAAAGGTGTGTCACAGAATGTCAGCTTCTCGCTGAAGAATAATCTGGAAATGAAAATGGCTTCCGATAAGGATACAACGGGTTACAAGAAGATCAGTCTGATTGATGACTTGAGCGGAAGCTTGTCGTACGATATTGCTCAGAAGCGGTGGAGTAATCTTTCGCTGACGGCTCGTCTGAAGTTGACCAAGAATTATACGTTCAACATGAATGCAACGTTTGCAACTTATGCCTATAAGTTCGACGAAAATGGTAATGTAGTTGAAAGTGACCGTACAGAATGGTCGTACGGACGTTTCGGACGATTCCAGGGATATAGTGGTTCTTTCTCGTATACATTGAATAATGATACTTTCAAAAAGTTGTTCGGCAAAAAGGACGACGAGAAAAAGGATAAGGATAAAAAGGATACAGACGACGAGGATGAAGAAGAAACCGACGACGAAATGACCCAGAAGAATAATTCGGGTACTCGCAAGACGGAAAATGCGACTCTTGATCCGGATGGTTATCTTGCCTTCAAGTTGCCGTGGAGTTTGAGCTTGAGTTATAGCTATAGTATTCGTGAAGACAGAACGAAGCAGATTAATATCAAGACCATGCGTTATCCGTATTCGCTTACTCACTCGCTGAATATCTCGGGTAATATCAAGATGGGTAGCCGCTGGAACGTAACTTATTCGAGTGGTTACGACTTTACTTCGAAAGAAATGTCAATGACCACGGTGAACATCACTCGCGACTTGCACTGTTTCAATATGAGTTGCGGTCTGGTATTTGGTCCGTATACTTCGTATAACTTCTCCATTCGTGCCAATTCGGCTATGCTGACCGACGCTTTGAAATGGGATCAGCGTAGTAATACGGGTAGTCAGGTTACATGGTATTGATGTACATTGATTGATAGATAATATGCAAAGAGCCGCCGGATTATTTCCGGCGGCTCTTTGCATATTGGTACGTAAGGCCTACCACTGGATAGGCGTCTCACCATGTTGAATCAAGTATTCATTGGTTCGGCTGAAATGTTTGTTGCCGAAGAAGCCATTGTATGCCGAGAGTGGCGAAGGATGAACGGAAGTAAGCACCAGATGCTTGTTGCGATCGATAAAGGCTCCCTTCTTTTGCGCATACGATCCCCACAAGATAAATACCAGATGCTCGCGGTTTTCGGCCAAGGCACGGATAGCTGCATCGGTAAACTCTTCCCAGCCTTGCCGCTGGTGTGAGCCTGCCTGATGAGCACGGACAGTGAGTGTGGCGTTCAGCAGCAGCACACCTTGTTCTGCCCAGCGGGTAAGGTTGCCTGTAGATGGCATAGGAGTACCCAGGTCGTCGTGTATTTCCTTGAATATATTTTGTAACGACGGAGGAAACGGGATGCCGTCGTTTACGGAAAAGCAAAGTCCGTGTGCCTGTCCCGGTCCGTGATACGGATCTTGTCCGATGATAACCACCTTTACCTTGTTGTAAGGGCAGAGGTTGAATGCATTGAATATCAGTTTTCCCGGAGGATATACGGTGGTTGTCTGATATTCCCGGCGTACAAAGTCCGTCAGGCGTATGAAATAATCTTTGTCAAACTCTGGAGCCAGTACTTGCTTCCACGATTCTTCTATCTGTACGTTCATGCTGTATTTTCTCTAAATGAATAACTTATGTATGATATATGTCAGACAAATTTAGTAAAAAGGCGTAAATTATTATTGCAGCGAAAAGAACTTTTTCATTATCCATATCTTTGTGTTGCATGAAATTGGATTGCTGAGGTAATGTTGTTGGAAACAATGTCCTCTGAAAGGAGGGAGATTATAGGCATCAGAAGTGCAGATTGGAGCGGTTCTTGTTGGGCCATATGATGAGGCAGGAGTCTTTTATATGCTCGCTTTATGGGGTGAAGGGCGTGAAGGGCAAGGAAAGGTAAAAAAGTTCTTTAGATGAAGGATTGGTGATGTTGGAAGAAAAATATTGGCTTCATTACATAAATTTCTCTCGACGTTTTTTTATTTTTTGTACAAAAAATAAAATGATTTGTACAAAAAAAGAAAAGAGATAATGGAATGTGGCGATAACCTTCCTCGGTTTATCTTTTAGAGATGGGGAAATCCTGCCGGATTGGTGAAGCGGGCGCTATAGAACAAGATAAGGCTGCCTCATATATGGACTCTGAGACAGCCTTGGAGAAAAAATCAGTTTGCGTATTGCCTATGTGTTTAAATGAGTTGCATGCCCAGTTCGGCACATTCTTTGCGCATCTCTTCCGGCCAAATGCTGGCTTGGATTTCGCCGATGTGTGCTTTCTTCAGGTACAGCATGCAGAGTCGTGACTGTCCGATACCCCCTCCGATACTGAGTGGAAGTGAACCTTCCAGCAGTCTTTTGTGGAAATAAAGTTTGGTCCGTTCTTCCTTTCCGGCCAGTTCCAGCTGTTTGAGCAGTGCTGGTTTGTCTACACGGATTCCCATCGATGAGAGTTCGATGGCGCGTCCCAATACGCTGTTCCATACCAGCAGGTCGCCATTCAGTCCCGGAAGTCCGGTCTTCGGATCGATTGTCGTGTAGTCATCATAATCGGGAGCACGTTTGTCGTGCGGCTGTCCGTTGCTCAACTTGCCTCCTATACCGATGATGAATACAGCTCCATATCGTTCGGTAATCAAGTCTTCCCGTTCCTTGGGAGTCTTGTCGGGGTACATGTCGAGCAAATCCTGCGAATGGATGAAATGTACATCGTGGGGCAGGAAAGAGGTGATTTGCGGATAGACCTCACAAATCATATATTCTGTGCGGCGCATAGCCGAATAAATGCGTGTAACGATGCTTTTCAGAAAATCCACAGTCCGCTGTTCGGGTGTGATGACACGTTCCCAGTCCCATTGGTCTACATAGAGTGAATGCAGGTTTCCCAGCTCTTCGTCGGCACGGATTGCGTTCATATCCGTATAAATGCCATATCCCGGTTCTATATTATAGTCGGCAAGTGTTACGCGTTTCCATTTGGCAAGCGAATGTACCACTTCAGCCTGTTGCTCTCCCAAGTCCTTTATCGGAAAGGTGACCGGGCGTTCTATTCCGTTCAGGTCATCGTTCATACCCATGCCTGTGAGCACAAAAAGCGGTGCCGTAACACGGCGCAGACGCAATTCAGAGGACAGATTTTGCTGGAAAAAATCTTTAATTTGTTTTATTCCCAGCTCTGTCTGCTTCATATCAAGCAAAGGTCGATAGTTGTTTGGTTTTATCAGGTAACTCATGTCTTATAAAATTTTCTATATTTAAATACGTAGGCAAAGATAATTATATTTTGTAAAAATGCAATGCGATTTATGAAAATATTGTCATTGTGTGTTTTGTTTCTTTGTTTTTGTTGATAAAATGATATTTGGAAAATCGAAGAAATATCATCTTTCTTATTATTTTTCTCTTCGATTATTAGGACAAGATGCAGAATAATTGTATTTTTGTCGCGGTTTTGAGAAATACTTGCACCCATAGTTCAATGGATAGAATAATGGATTCCGGTTCCATCGATTGGGGTTCGACTCCCCATGGGTGTACTTATATCAGGACAATATGGGTAAGAGCTTGCTAAAAAACATTTTAGTAGGCTTTTTTTATGTGTATTCGATTGGGGGGAGGTAGCATTTTTATACCTGAGTTCGGGATAAGTTTAGAATAAGGCCAGTTGTTTTGAGTCCTCAATATAGTATCCTTGCAATGCATCCGGTTTGTTTTCAAAGAAACAAT
>NZ_DBMACV010000088.1:0-11293 GCF_057861905.1 Phocaeicola sp.
CGGCGTACTGCATGTTTCCAAAAAAGCCGTGTATCAATGTACAACGTACATTTGACACACAGCTTGCTTTGTTTTGAATTCGTCGAATTCACGTTATTTTATATAAGAAATGTATATTTATTGATTATTAAGTATTATTTGTATCTTGTTTTGCCCTTCACATCCTTCACATGGCTTGGACTTGGGCTTTTTAGCATTCCATTCTATCGGATTTCCTGTCTTGAGCGGGGATGGTGAAGGGCGTGAAGGGTGGAAAAAGCATGATTGCTATTGTTTGATATAACTTTTGCGCTTGTTCTTCGAAATTTCTCTCGACGTTTTTTGAAAATTTGTACAAATTCTAAAATGTTTTGTACAAAAAATCAGTGGAATCTGCTGAAGAAAAAAAGAAGAAGAAACGATGTTATCTGAAGATTCTTTGTCTGTTTTATCGATGAATAAAGGCCTTTATCGAAATTTTGCTATATTTGCATATGTTGAATCTAAACTTTACTTATGAAAACAAAATTTTTATGCTGTGCAATGGCATTTGTTGGGAGCCTGATGATGACAGGTGTTTATGCACAACAGGCAATCGTAGCTTGTAATGGAAAAAACTACGAACAGGGTGATACTCTTATTATTGGTAAGCCAGCTTCTTCAGGATATTTATTTATGCGGACAGTCGATGAACAAGGTAGTTTAAGTTCCGTTTATGAACGAGATATTGATGGCTTAAAAGTTGTTATTACTTCTATACCCGGATATGATAAAAAACTATATGAGTCCATGGGAATTTATACACAGCCTGAAAAACCGTTGGTCGTCATGGCTGAAGGAGGAGGAAAACGCTTCTGTATCAGTTTGAATGAAGCTTTAACCAGTGGAAATGTAATGTCTGATTGTATGTTGTCTTCAGTTGAGGGAGCTGTAGACCTGACTCCGTCTATTTTATATATTTATGCATTGAAACTTTATCAGACTCCAGTAGATGAAAAAGTTGTAGACAAGTATATTTCATTGTGTGTTCCTGAGCAATTTAAACAGGCGTCAGTAGATCCTTTTGCATTGGAGGAAATGCGTAAGACTTATCTGGCAACACTTCAGCAGGAATTGGGAGAGGCCGATTTTTCAAAAGTCTTTCGTTTAAAATGCTTATCGGAATTGCAACAATATGATATGGCTAAGGAGTGTTTTCCTTTGTCTGGCTTTTCTTGTACAGATGTAAAGACCAAGCAGCAGAATGATTTGAGTAAACTTCGTTACTGCCTATGGGAAGAATGTGCATTTCATTTTGCAAATGCTTCTCTGTTTACTTCTCTTCCTGTTGATAAAACACGTGCCAAAGGTTTTTATGGCATGCGAGAATATGCTCGTGTCCCTGCGTACAATAGACCTATGGCTACTTTATATGTATATGTTAAGTTTAAAAATCAGCCGGTAAAACTTCCGGAGAAAAAGATTATGGTATTTTCGAAAGGAGAAAATTTCGATTTTGGCTGGTCAACATTAAATAAGGAATATGGGAAAAAATCATTGGATATGGATATTATTCGAGTAGATGGCTATAACGATCTTTTGCCTTATGTAGAGGGAGAGGTCGTGTATAATTACTTAGGCAGCATTACATTGTAAATGTTTTCTTAAATTGAAATCTATATTTCTCTTGTACTTCTTCTGTGTAAAAAGTAATTGCTGGTGGAAATATACCGATATAAATATATTTAAAAAAGTGGGATAATATTGTGTTAAGCAATACTATCCCACTTTTATGCGTTTTGAGTGCTAATTGCTCAAAATTGAGCAACTTTGAATAAACTGTTATTTGTTAGGTGAATCCCATTTGTGTGTCTGGCTGCACGTAATGTTCAGTGTCTGATTGCCGCTTTGCATACGGAAATCACCCTGCTCGAGAATCCATTTACCGTCGGCTCCGACAAATGCGAGGTCGCTGGCTTTAATGGTCAAGGTAACAGTCTTGGTTTCACCCGGCTTTAATTCTATTTTCTGGAAGGCACGCAGTCTGCGGTTTTCGGGTACAAGCGAGGCTACCAGATCGCTGCTGAACAGCATGACTGTTTCTTTTCCCACACGGTTTCCGGTATTGGTTACATCTACTGAGAACTGAAGTTCATCGGTAGCAGTGAATGAGGTGTGGTTTACACGCAGGTTGCTGTACGAGAATGTAGTGTAGCTTAATCCGTAACCAAACGGCCACTGTACGGAAATGACGGCATCGTAGTCGTAGGCTCCTTCCATCTTATCCATTTCTTCGCTTACCCGGTAATCGTAAGTCGTAAGTGCTGCCTGATGACGCGGGTAGGTGTAAGGCATCTTGGCACTCGGATTGACATCGCCTGCCAGAATATTTGCCAAAGCATCTGCTCCGTAATTACCCGGCAACAGAATATTGATAATTCCGTTGGCAAGAGGTTCCAGATCGTTTATCAGACGAGGTCTGCCTTCGTTCAATATCAGGACAATCGGTTTACCGGTAGCAGCCAGTGCCTTAACGAGTTCACGCTGGCTGGGTGAAATAGTCAGGTCGGAAAGATTACCCGGTGTTTCGCAATACGAGTTTTCACCGATGCAGGCGATGATGATGTCAACGTTCTTTGCAGCAGCTACGGCTTTTTCAATTTCCGGTTCGTTTTCTTCGGTATAAGCACCTTCCGGCTTGTAAGTTACACCTTGTTCAAGAGTGATATTTTCGGTACCGAACTTGTTGCACAGGGCTTCGTAGATGGTATTGTACTTTCCGGCAAATCTGTCTGCCAGATGTCCTTGCCATGAATAGCTCCAGCCACCGTTCAGACAACGCATGGAGTTGGCGTTCGGACCGGTTACCAGCAGTTTCTTGCCCTTAGCCAATGGCAGAATGTTGTTCTGGTTCTTCAGCAAGATTTCCGATTCTTCGGCTGCACGGAGAGCCAGTTCGGCATGTTCCTTGCTGCCAAACAAAGGATATTCCTTGGGTTGGGTATTGGGGCGCTCGAAGAGCCCCAGACGATACTTCAGCCGGAGGACACGACGTACGGCATCGTCTATACGACTCATCGGTACCTTATTTTCTTTTACCAGCTCTTTCAACAGTGTACAGAAGTTCAAGTCGTAGGGTTCCATAGCCATATCTATACCGGCATTGATGGCTATCTGGATTGCTTCTTTTTGGGTGGCTGCAATACGTTCACGGGTATACAGATTATTGATGTCGGCCCAGTCGGTAATCAGCATTCCGTCCCATCCGAGGTCTTCTTTCAACCATTTCGTCAGCAGCTCGTGGTTGGAGTGAACGGGGACACCGTTGATGGAACCACTGTTGACCATGATGGTCAGTGCTCCTGCTTCTACGCATTCCTTGAAAGGAGCAAAGCATTTTTCGCGCAACTCCGATACAGGAATATAGGCAGGAGTACGGTCTTTTCCTGTACGTGGCAGACTGTAACCCATGTAATGTTTTACCGAGGTAGCGATACGGTCGGCTGGAATATGGTTGGGGTCATCTCCCTGAAATCCGCGGACGGCTGTACTTCCCATGATGGCGTTTACCAGACAGTCTTCACCGTAGTTTTCCCACACGCGCGACCAACGTGGATCGCGTGCCATGTCGACGGTAGGAGAGTATGTCCACGGACAGTCGCTGGCACGAGTTTCGTATGCTGTTACACGGGCTGCTTCGTATGCCAGATCGGGGTTGAAAGAAGCTCCCAGGTTGATGTTCTGCGGGAAGAGTGTTCCGTCCAGCGTATAAGTCGTTCCATGATTCTGGTCCAGACCGTAAATACAGGGAATGCCTATTTCTTTCATCGACATAGATTGGATAGCTCCTATGATTTCCTGCCACTTGGCTCTGTCTTGTGCGACTGGGCCCGGTGCATTCAGAAACGATCCGACTTTGTATTCGGCTATAGCCTTGTGCAGTTTAGCTTCATCAAGTTGGAATTCTCCATCAACGAAACTTCCCAGCACATCAATGGAAAGTTCGGTCATCTGTCCGATCTTCTCTTCCAGCGTCATCTTCGAGAGAATCGTTTCTACTTGTTGTTCCAGTTTGGCATCTTTAGCGATTGCTACCGGTGGAGCTGCCTGTATGGAACAGGCAGCTATTGCTATGGAAAATAAATTTAAGGCAATTTTTTTGTGTATCATAATGCTATTAAGTGTATTATTGTACGCTGATTCTATCTACATAATATCCGTGTCCGATGCATAAGAAGCCATCTTCTGTCTGAGTCTTATCCAGTACTTCCTGTGTGAGTTGTACTTGTTTTACTCCGTCTTCCTGGAATTCGATGACAGAGGTGCCTGGCAGGTCGTTCCACCAGCCGGTTGTGGTACGCAACTGATGGTATGCATCTGCCGGATTTACGGAATAATGGATGCTCAATACAGCACCTGCCTTAAGGGTGGCAAATACATCTTTTCCAATCAGGTTGAAAGTCTTGTTCGGATCATCATCAGGCAAATCCCATGATACGTAGTGATGACCCTCCCACAAAACTCTTTCCGAAGATACGACTACAGTCTGTTCTGCGATGTTTCCTTCGCTTGTATAGAACATTACTTCTTTGCCCGAGGTAGTTTTTCCGGTAAGTGCGTATTCTCCGTCTTCCAGAGAAGGACAGGTAAAGGCTATTTCGGTAGCCAACTGTCGGGTAAAGCTGGTTATGGTCTGTCCGGCGAAAGTGAACGATGCAATCTGGTTGAGGTTGATACCTGTCATTACCCATTCACTGTTTGCTGTGATGCGTTCCGAACCGGCTGTGATAAGTGCATCGTGTGTAACGGTTACTTTGTTTCCTCCGTATTCATTGCCTCCATCGTCTACAAGGATGATTCGATACGTTCCGTCTGTCAGGTCTGCCGGTACAGTGTATTCAATGTAGCTGTTGGCTCCGTTGTCGGTATAAGCGACATCGGTTGCTGTTTTTCCGCCAATGACGATGCTCTTTACTTTATTGAGATTGTCGCCATAAAGCTGTGCTTTTTCTCCTGCGGCAATGATGCGTTCAAAGGCAACTTCCGTAGCCCAGGGGTCGTCTGCCAAGGGATTTACCTGAATAAGTCCTTCACGGTAGGTCGATTTACCGATGTTGGTTGTAGCAGTCACTTTCAGGTGATAAGTTCCTGCTTTCAGTGCGAGGTCAATTTCTTTTCCGGTCTGTATTTCTTCTCCGTCGATGAACCATGCAACGGTTGTATAATCGGCTGGAGTCACGGTCAGTGTCATCGAGAAATTGGCATCGCGACTGATGTTTGAAACAACGGGCAGTTCGCCGTTAACGCGGTCGGGAAACAACGGGTCGAGAATGCGGGGATCATCATTTTCTGTTGCTGTAGAAAAGGGAGTTTCTTCCGTGCAGGCAATGAGTCCAAAACTCAAGGCAAGCATCATCAATAGTATGGAATATATCTTTTTCATATTGATTCGAATTTAAAAATGGTTGTTATTTTGTTGCATCTTTGTCCCACCATACCGGAGTATACCAGTTGTCTGTTCCTCCCATGCGACTTAATGCTTCTTCGTAACTTGCTTTGTTGTAAGAAGATTCCAGCACCGGATAGCAAAGGCGTACCGGAATTTCTGTTCCGCCTGTGAGGTATTGTCCGAAACCATATTCTGCCGGTGATTTCAATTTCGGGTAACCGGAACGGCGTATGTTTGCCCAACATTCGGCAGGATTGGTGAAGTGAAGAATCCATGCCTGAGTATTAATGGCTTCTTTCTTTTGTTCGTTAGTATAGCCTATTCCGTTGTTGCTGATGTATTCGTTGAAGGCTTCGTCCGAAACTTGTTCACATCCATAATTGTCTGTCAGGAAGTCTATAGCGGCACGTACACCTTCTTTGTATAAATCTTCTACCGATTCACTTCCGGCGTTCCATCCCTTCAGGGCTGCTTCAGCCAGCAGGAATTTAACTTCTGCGTAGGTTATGACTACGCCGGGATTGGTACTTTTCAGGAAGTTGCTGGCCAGTTTGGGCTCGGTTTCACGAGATACGCTCACGGTTACCGAAGGATTTGTTTCTGCCAGTTCTTTCAGAATGTCGCTGTCGTATCCTGCCGGCCAGGGTTCCCAGGAATAAGCTCCCGGATCGCACGGATGGAAGTCTATGCCTTTTTCAAGCATTTCGTTCGTCAGGTCGATACGATTGTCGGGGCTGGTAGAACTCATCAGTCCGTCGTAATAGCAGCGTCCGATCATAAATGTACGAGGGTCGCCAGTATTATACAGATGGTTGAAGAGGGTAGAGCAGAGGTAGCTCGGGTTATTTGCCGGGTCATTACCGAATAATAACTGTGACAAAGCGTTACCACGATAGTCTGTGTAAGTTTCTTGTCCGAAACTGAATGATTTTTCCATGTATTGAATCAGTGCGTCGTCGTCGCTGCTCTGAAAAATACCTCCTTCATCTTGCAGGGCTGCTTCAAACTCTTGCTGAGCTTTTTGAGGAGCTACGTTGGAGATACGCATGGCAAATCTCAGTCTTAGTGAATTGGCAAGTTTTTTCCATTTGCTTACATCGCCGTTGTAGATTACATCTCCTGTGATTTTGTCCTTGCTGGCATCCAGACTGTTGCCGGCTGCCTTGAGTTCTGTAAAGAAATCATTGTATATTTCTTCCTGTGTGTCGTAACGAGGGTTGAACTTTTCTTCCAAAAATCCTTTTCCGGCTTCACTGTAAGGTACATCTCCGTGAATGTCTGTAATGAGTGACATCAGGTATACTCTGTAGATACGTACGGCAGCGTTGATATTTACTTTGTCGGGGTTGTCGGTTGTACGATATTGTGCATCGGTCAGGTTTTTGATGGCTGTGGTATAGAATGTGGTCCACACACGTCCCATCTCATTGTTGTCGACGGTATGTCTTCCTCCGTAGTTGGTTGTATTCCAGCATCCCATCAGCTGCTGGTTGAAGGCGTACAGGTAGTTTCTGTAGATTTCCACCATACTCAAGTCGCCGTAAGTCTGCAACTGAGCTGTGGTGAGCTGTGCATTCGGATCGATGGTTGCGGCTTTCGACGGGTCTGTATTCATACTTTCCATGTACTCATCACTACATGCGGTGAAGAGCAGGGTGAATGCCGTCAATATCAAGGTAAGGTATGATTTATAGTTTTTCATTGTATATCTACTTTAATATATTGAACGATGAATATTGTTAGAATTTGAGATTGACATTGAAGCCGTAACTTCTGCGTGACGGCAGTGAACCGTATTCCAATCCCATACCGGTAGTGTTGTTGTAGTTCGAATCCGGGTCAATGTTAGGAATGTTCTTCCATACAATGAATGGGTTACGTGCTACGAACGAAACCGTGAGTCCTTTTACTACATTCTTCAACCATGTTTCGGGAACTCTGTAACTCAATGTGATTTCACGGCACTTGATGTAGGAGTTATCGTAGATAAACATGGAAGGAGCGTTTCGGCAGACACTCATCCAGTAGTCTTCCGGATTGATGTAGATGTCGTTCGGACGATAAGTTCCGTCGCCATTGTCGATTACACCCGGAGCGATGAAACCACCGGTCGGAGTCCAGTCGGGAGAGCCTTTTGCAATTCCGGCAGCCTGACGCTGTTCTTCAGAACGATACCATTCTTCACGTCCGGCAAGTGTTTCCTTGCTCTTTCCTGATTCGTAAGAAGCACGGGCTGACATAGAGTAAAGATCGGCTCCTACTTTGATATCGAAGAGGGCAGACAGTGACAGGTTTTTATAGGTAAGAGTCGTTCCGACACCACCGGTCCAGTCCCATGAAGCATTACCCAGAACGTGGTTGCTCTTGTCGTATTGAGGAAGTCCGGTCTGCGGGTCGATCAGGATATCGCCGTTTTCATTGCGCTTGAAGTCCGGACCTACGATGGAACCGAAGTTTTCACCTACTTTGGCTGCGACTTGTACATCCAGCCATGCAGCTTTTTCAAGTTCGAACATATCCATGTCGTCCACCAGCTTCTTAACCTTGTTGCTGTTCTTTGAGAAGTTCAGGTTCAAGTCCCAAGAGAAATCCTTGAGTTGTACCGGACGGGTGTTGAGGGCTATTTCAATACCTTTGTTCTCAATTTCACCGGCGTTGATGAGGCGGTAATTATAACCGGTAGTCCATGAACTTGCCATACCCATAATCTGGTTCTTACTGTTTTGGGTATAATAAGTAAAATCGAGTCCAATACGGTTTTTTAAGAACTTCATTTCCAGACCAAGTTCAAAGGAGTTGGTTTTTGTTGGTTTTAAGTTCTTGTTCGGCATGGTCGAATTGTTGATATAACCGATGGTGTACCCTGGATAAGTAAATTTAGATTTGGTATAAACCAGTCCCAACTGATACGGATCGGTATCACTACCTACCTGTGCCCATGACAGACGGAATTTTCCGTAAGGCATCAGGTCGCTTTGTTTCAGCAGTTCGGAAAAGACGAAACTGCCCGAGAATGACGGGTAAATGTATACATTGTTTCCGATTGGCAGGGTAGACGACTGGTCGCCACGTAAGGTTGCATCGAGATAAACCAAATGTTTCCAGCCTACGTTTACCGCTCCGTAAACTGAATTGATTTGCTTGCGGTAGCTGTTTTGCTCCAGACTGGTTTCGTTGAAACTCATCAAGGCTACTACATCGCGAATCTGCATATCCTGTGCGGTTGTGATTGTGGTCTGATTGTTTACCTTATAAATGTTTCCACCCAAGGTAGCGTTGAAATCAAAATCTCCCCATGTATTGTTGTAAAGAGCCAGCAGTTCGAAGTTGTACATACGGTTGCGGAAGTTACTGTTCTGCAAGTAACCGGCTTCGTATCCAGGAGTTGTAGGTGCCTTGAAGTCTTCGAAAATGAAATAATTCAATTCGGCACCGATGGTTCCTTGCAGTTTCAGATGCTTGTTGATGTTCCAGATTGCCTTACCGTTGAAACGGAACTGGTCTTTCTTTGAATTATTTGAGTTCTTGTAAACATCCCAGTAAGGGTTTATGTTATACGGATCCATACCGTTCCAGTTGGAATATTCACCGTTTTCATCCTGATAGGTTTTCAGCCATTCCTGGTTGTATGTCGTAGACAGTGTCATCAGGTTCTTTCCGATATTCGATTTGCTGTCGCCCAGTGCCGGACGATTCTTTACAGCTTCACGAGTATAGTTGGCACTGAAATCTACGTCAACCTTTCCCAAGCTGGTATTGGTACGTAAGTTGAAGATATCACGGCTCATGTTCGACTGAGGAACGATATCTTTGTTTCTCATATCGGTATAAGTAAAACGTACGCCGGTGTGTCCACTATTGGCGCTGATGATAGCCGTATTTGTTGCAGTCAGACCTGTACGGAAGAATGCAGATGTATTGTCTGGAATAATCAGGTAGGGGCGTTCTACGCCGTCGAAGTATTTCAGCATGTTGCTGCCGTCGGCTTTCGGTCCCCAGCTCTTGTTCGTATTCGAGATGGCATCGATGCTGTATGTTCCGTTGCTACCCATACCATATACTTGCTGTATGTCGTTCCATTTGGCCAGCTGGGTATCGAAAGTCAGGGTACCGTTGTATTCTACGCTGAACTTTTCTTTACCGTTTGCCTTCTTGGTCGTGATGAGGATGACTCCGTGGCTGGCACGGCTACCGTAAAGAGCTGAAGCGGCAGGACCTTTCAGTACGGACATGTTTTCAATATCATCGGGGTTGATGCTGGAAATACCATCACCCAGGTCGAAACCTCCGGAAGTTCCGGCGCTACCGTAGTTGGTATTGTCGAGGGGTACTCCATCGATGACGTACAACGGCTGGTTGTTTCCTGTCATTTCTGTACTACCACGTAAGATAACTCGGGTAGATCCGGAAGGACCTCCGGCTGTCTGGCTGACAACCAGTCCCGGTACACGACCTGCCATGGAGTTGATTACGTTGGTTTCCTTGGCCTTGGTCAGTGATTCACCTTTTACTTCGTCTACACCGTATCCCAGTGCTTTACGTTCACGCTTGATACCCAATGCTGTTACGACAACTTCGTTCAGCACTTTACTGTCTTCCGACATGACAATTTTCAGGGGCTTCTTGCTGGCTGCTATTTCTACGGTTTTATATCCTATATAACTGATGACTAAGGTTGCTCCAGGACGGACATTCAAGGTGAATTTACCATCTAAGTCGGTGATGGTACCATTGGACGTATTTCCTTTTTCAATAACTGATGCTCCGATGACAGGACCCGTTGCATCTGTTACAACGCCTGTTACGGCAGTGGTTTGTTGCTCAACAGCCGAATGGGTAGTTTGGGCAATCGCCTGCATGGGTGGAACTCCACCTATAAAACAAAGTGAGAGTGTTCCGCATAATAATGTGTACTTACAATTTTTTGTTCTCATAGTTTATATTATTAGGGTTAATACACTTTTATCCAGTCAATGTACATATTGATTTTTTCTCCGTCTTTCAAAGCTGTAATGTCATCTATGTTGGTAATACCTGTAAAACTTCCTCCTACAGCGAGGTTGAACAGGAGATAGAAGTCATGATGGAAATATTCGTAACGTCCGCTGATTTTGCTGATGTCGAATGTGTGGAACTTTACGTTGTCGATACTTACGGTTAAGGTATTCTCGTTCCATTCCAGTAAGTAAGAATGGTAGTTGCCGTCTTGCAGACTTTGAGCTACGTTGTCGGCATGATATTCCTGACGATGTCCGCTTTCGTAGTCCGTACCGTAATGGATGGCGGTATTCAGGTAGGTTTCTGTCGTACCGGCAGTGATTCCGTTCTGTTGGCCCATTTCCATGATGTCGATTTCTCCACATTGAGGCCACGGCATATCATTGTCGCCCATCATCCAGAAAGCCGGCCATAATCCGTTTGCTGTTTTAGGAAGCTTAATGCTTGCTTCTATTTTGCCATATTGGAAACTCTTTTTCCCCTGACTGTTTACTCGTCCGGAATAGATTTTATCTCCCTTTCGTTCTGCTGTCAGTATCAGGACAGATCGCCCTTCGTCGGTTCCGACCGATACATGAGCTGCATCGTAAATCTGTAATTCCTGGTTTACCCAGCCAGCTTCGTGATTCTCTTTGGTCCAGATGCTTTCATCGAATGTTTCGAAATCGTCTTTGAATACGAAATTTTCCTGAGGTTCTTGTGGTGATTCCAAGTTGCTTTCATCAGATGAGCAGGACTGATACATGGAACACATTAAGAATAGAAGTAAAAATTTTGCCTTTTTCATATTATACCTGAGTTCGGGATAAGTTTAGAATAAGGCCAGTTGTTTTGAGTCCTCAATATAGTATCCTTGCAATGCATCCGGTTTGTTTTCAAAGAAACAAT
>NZ_DBMACV010000089.1:0-11230 GCF_057861905.1 Phocaeicola sp.
TTGTTTCTTTGAAAACAAACCGGATGCATTGCAAGGATACTATATTGAGGACTCAAAACAACTGGCCTTATTCTAAACTTATCCCGAACTCAGGTAAAAATTGATTATTCACTGGCAAATGTAATGAAAGGAAGTATATCTTACAATCCTCAGTCATTAAACCTTATCAAATTGGAAGCAAGAAGCAACAAACTTTCATGATGTTTCGTGTATGCTGTAATTATGAATGGTTTGACACAGGATAAACTTTCTCAGGAAAGCCGAGGAGATGCATTCTGATTTTTTCTGTAAGGTAATAGAGTTGTTCTCGGTTTTTGTACAAAACATTTTGGAATTTGTACAAATTTTCTAAAAACGTCCTGACGTTTTTGGCAGACTGTCAGCTTCTTTTGCAGGCAATATGCAGAGGGTTGAAGAACAAGAAGAAGTTATAATCATCATATAAATCTTCAGGCGATAGCAATAATCAAAAAAGGCCGTTTCCGTATTGTCTGAAAAATACAGAAACGACCTTTTGATCGGTTATACGTATACCTTGATGTACATTAAATGTATTGCATAGCTTGATTCAAATCAGCGATGATGTCATCTACATTTTCGATACCTACCGACAGACGTATCAAATCGGGAGCTACACCAGCCTCTATCAACTGCTCGTCGGTCAACTGGCGGTGTGTATGACTTGCCGGATGAAGCACACATGTACGTGCGTCGGCAACGTGTGTAACAATACAAGCCAGTTTCAGCTGATCCATGAACTTGATAGCATCTTCACGGGTACCTTTCAGTCCGAAGGCAATGACACCACACGAGCCGTTTGGCATGTATTTCTGAGCCAGTTCATAATATTTGCTACTTTTCAGCCCACAGTAGTTTACCCATTTTACCTTTGGATTTGCTTCCAGCCATTCGGCCACCTTCTGTGCGTTCTCACAGTGACGTGCTACACGCAGGTGCAATGTTTCCAGTCCCAGATTTAGCAGGAAGGCATTTTCGGGCGACTGTATGGAACCGAGGTCACGCATCAACTGTGCGGTTGCTTTGGTTATATAAGCCATCTTGCCGAAAGCCTTGGTATAAGTCAGTCCGTGATAAGAAGCATCCGGCTGAGTCAGTCCCGGGAACTTGTCGGCATGTGCTTCCCAGTCGAAGTTGCCACTGTCTACTACGGCACCTCCTACACAAGTTGCATGTCCGTCCATATATTTGGTAGTAGAATGTGTTACGATGTCGGCTCCCCATTCAAACGGGCGGCAGTTGATAGGAGTTGCAAATGTATTGTCCACAATCAAGGGCACTCCATGTTTGTGTGCGATACGTGCAAACTTTTCAATATCGAGGACATTGATGCTCGGATTCGAGATAGTTTCGCCGAACAGACATTTGGTATTCGGGCGGAAAGCTTTTTCAATTTCCTCTTCCGGTGCATCGGCATCGACAAACGTACACTCGATACCCAGCTTTTTCATCGTAACGCCAAAGAGGTTGAATGTACCGCCGTAAATTGTCGATGAGCAGACAAAGTGATCACCTGCCTCACAGATATTGAATACAGCATAAAAATTGGCTGCCTGACCAGACGAAGTCAGCATAGCACCTACACCACCTTCCAGCGCAGCAATCTTGGCAGCTACGGCATCGTTTGTCGGGTTCTGCAAGCGGGTGTAGAAATATCCGCTCTTTTCCAGGTCGAAGAGTTTAGCCATCTCTTCGCTGGTATCGTATTTGAATGTTGTACTTTGATAGATAGGTAAAACACGGGGTTCTCCGTTCTTCGGAGTCCATCCAGCCTGTACGCACAGGGTCTCCTTTTTGAATTTCTGTTCCATATTGTAATGCTTAAATTTACTTTTTCATTTAGTTGACGAGCAAAAGTAAGAAATAATCTTCCTTTATAGTAGGTTTTCGGGAAAAAAGATTTATATTTGAGATTATATAAAAACAAATGGATATGGCAGATGATATGAAATTTAGGCATGCATTGCCTGTACAGATTCGCTTCAGCGACGTCGACCAGTATGGTCACATGAATAATTCTTCGTATTTCTCTTTGTACGATTTGGCAAAGACTTCGTATATGCGTGATGTGTTTGGTAATAAAGACTGGAGTCATCTGGGTATTGTAGTTGCCAATATCAATGCCGATTTTCTGGCACCGGTGTTTTTTTCCGACGATCTGATAATAGAAACCACTGTCGTACATCTGGGACATAAGAGCTTTACCTTGCTTCAGCGGGCGGTCAATAAGGCGAGCGGTGTGTTGAAATGTCAGTGTCGTACGGTCATGGTAGGATATGATGTTGCAACCAAGGAGCCGGTGTAACTTCCGGATGATTTCAAACAGGCTGTTTGTGACTATGAAGGCAAGTCGTTGGACGAGCTGTCGCAGCCTTTAAAATAATATTACGGATAAAGAACAATTGAGTTTTTCATATGAAAGTAGCAATTATCGGAGCCGGCAATATGGGCGGAGCTATTGCACGCGGGCTGGCACAGGGACATTATATTGAAGCGAGCGAAATAGTAGTTACTAATCCCAGTACGGCAAAGCTGGATAAGTTGAAGGCTGAATTTCCCGACATTCATACCTCTACCAACAATAAGGAAGCTGCCGATGCCGATGTGGTGATTGTTGCAGTCAAGCCTTGGAAGGTAGAAGAAGTGCTGAAACCTTTGCGTCTTCGTCAGCCGCAGATACTTGTGTCGGTTGCTGCCGGGCTGACTTTCGAAGATTTGGCTCATTTTGTTGATCCGGAAATGCCTATCTTCCGTGTAATTCCGAATACGGCAATAGCCGAACGTGCCAGTATGACATTGATAGCCCGGCGGAATGCTACCGACGAGCAGACACAAGTCATGTTAGGGGTTTTCAATGAAATGGGACTTGCGATGCTGATAGAGGAAAAACAGTTTGCGGCAGCCACTTCACTTGCTTCATGTGGAATAGCCTACGTCATGAAATATGTACAGGCAGCCATGCAGGCAGGGGTAGAAGCCGGATTACGTCCGGGAGAGGCCAAGAAAATGGTAGCACAGACATTAGATGGCGCTGCTCGTTTGCTGCTGAGTGATGAAAATTCGCATCCGGCTGTCGAAATAGAAAAGGTTACAACACCGGGTGGCATTACAATCAAGGGAGTTAATTCACTGGAACACGACGGATTTACCTCTGCTGTAATTAATGCCTTTAAGGCAAGTATGTGATAAATGTTCTACACTTAAATACGATATTTATGAAAAACAATATTCTGATAACGATGGCTATTCTGATTCTTGTAGGGCTTGCCGTACAAGGTATGTTGGGTGTGGCAGCCGGAATATTGGTTTCTGCTATCATCGGCATTATTTATGGAGCCGCGAAAAAAGACAAACAGTTTATTAGATGGTCGGTGACAGCCCTTGTCATCGACCTGATCTGTGTCCTTTTGATTTATGTAGGGATGGGAAATCTGTGATTTATTTCACAAAGCCTTTCTTTGCCCATTTCAGGCTGTTCCAGCGTTTAACGAATATAAGGGCACGTATATTCTCGTCCAGCAGGAAGGCACACCACATGCCCGGAAGTCCCCAGCCCCAGTGAATTCCTAAAAGATAGCTGAAACCTACCGAAACGGTCCACTGTACGATTAATCCCACGTAGAACGGATAGTTTACGTCGCCAGCCGAACGTAGTGCGTTGGTGGCGTAGATGTTTACGGCACGTCCGATTTCTACTACCACATCGATGATCATAATGGTAACTCCCATTCGGATGATCTCTTCATTGTCAGTCAGAAGGCTGAAGATGAAATGTCCGCCTGCTGCCCAGATACAGGAGAGGATGAGTGATACGAGGATAGAGAGTCGCATAACATATTTGCCCAACAAATAAGCAGCGTGTATTTTCTTCTGTCCAACCAGATGACCGATGCTGATGGCTCCTCCTTGCGCCATGGCTATGGCAAACAAGTATACAAACATGATAATGTTTACGGTGTAAGTACGGGTTGCCAGCGCATTGTTTCCCAAGATATTAATCAGATAAGTAATTACTACCTGAGAAAAGCTGTACGAAAGGTTCTCACCGGCAGAGGGCAATCCTACTTTTAACAGGTTTTTCAGTTCTATCCAGGGGAAAGGACGGAAATAGGCCAGTGGAAATTTAGGTATATGCTTGCGGAACAGAATGATGAACAGTACGATCATACTTACTCCCCGGGCTATGGAAGTCGATATAGCAGCACCTTCGGCTCCTAATGCGGGCATACCGAATTTACCGAATATCAGTGAGTAGTTTCCGATGATATTCATAATATTCACCAAAACGGTGACCAGCATCGGGTAAATAGCTTTGTTGGCACTGCGCAGTGCAGCCGAAATGGTCAACGATATTGCCTGAAAGAAAGCAAAGGCACCTACTATCTCCATATATCCGATACCATATTTCAGCAATTCAGGACGAAGTCCCATCCAGCCCAGTAAGGTTGTTGCTCCGAAGTGTAAAATCGCACTTATAAGAAGTCCTACCACAAGATTCAGAAGTAAGGCTACTCCTACGACCTGCACCATATTCTTGTGCATTTTGGCGCCGAGGTATTGGGAACAAAGTACGGACGTTCCGATATTGATAACTTCGAATACGAGGAAAGCAAACATTACTATCTGGTTGACTACTCCTACGGCAGCTACACTTTCATCCGAATACTGGCTCAGCATGATTGTATCTACTGCTCCCAGCATCATAATCAATAACGTTTCGATAAAGATCGGGACAACCAGTTTAGTCAGTCCCTTACGAATATTAGTCTGTTGAATTGCCTGTTCCACGAGATGATAAAAAAATTCCGCGTGCAAAGTTACGACTTTTTTTACACGCGGAGACTTGACTTAAATCATTTTCTAATCTTGGAAGTACAGTAGTTTTACCTGCCAATCAGTGTCATAAACTCCTCACGAGTCTTTGCGCGATTGAAGGCTCCGGTAAAATCGGAAGTAGTAGTTACAGAGTTTTGTTTCTCTACTCCTCTCATCTGCATGCACATGTGCTTGGCTTCTACAACAACCATTACTCCTAATGGGTTGAGTGTCTCTTGTATGCACTCTTTAATTTGCAGGGTCATGCGTTCCTGTACCTGAAGGCGGTGTGAAAATATATCGACTACGCGCGCTATCTTGCTTAAGCCCGTAATATATCCGTTGGGAATATAAGCTACATGGGCTTTCCCGTAAAAGGGCAGCATATGATGCTCACACATGGAGAAAAAGTCAATATCCTTTACGATGACCATCTGACTGTATTCTTCTTTAAATTTGGCACCCAGTAATACGGCTTTGGGATCTACTTCGTAACCGCGTGTTAAGGTCAGCATGGCCTTCGCCACACGTTCTGGTGTTTTCAACAAGCCTTCACGTTCCGGATCTTCTCCCAGCAGAGAAAGTATTTCCTTGTAGTGCGACATCAGTTTCTGCACCTTCTCTTCCGGAAAGTGCATCAAGTTCGTATCAATCATTATTCAATGGGTATATTAATTTGTTCGCGTACGATTGCCACTTCTTTAAATTCACCGCTCTCTTTCAGCTTGCGCATGGCTACATGTGCTTCTTCTATACTTTTGAAATCGCCTATGCGGCATAGCCAGCGGGGAGGTTGAAAATAAGTATATACCGGCATATCGGGAAATTCCCTTTTTACTTTATTGGCTATGGCAGTTGCTTCATTGCGGGCAACTCTCGAATTGTTTCCAGCATACACTTGGACACGGAATCCTCTTGCTTTTAATGTCTTGCCAGAACCGGAAGTCGCTGCATTGTTTACATAGCGCAATCCTATCAGTGAGGTAATGTAGGCATCTTGATGGATGTTGACTATACCCTCTCCCGGGGTTCGGGTCTGCAGGCTTTCTACAATATTGCGCTGTGCGCTTGCCATACTTGCTGTAAGCAGGAACACAAGGGTTAATAAGTACTTCATCATACCGGTTGTCTTTTAATAAGTGAGTTTAAATAATCACGGAGAGGAGGGAAGGATTTCCCCTCTCTTCCGTGAAAAATAATATAGTTCGCTTAATTATTTAAAAGCATCGATGATACCTTTGAAGTCAGCAGCTTTCAAAGCAGCTCCACCAATCAAACCACCATCTACGTCAGGATTAGCGAACAATTCTTTTGCGTTGGTCGGCTTGCAGCTACCACCATACAGGATAGAAGTGTTTTCAGCAACTTCTTTGCCGTATTTAGCAGCAACCAAAGAACGGATGTGAGCGTGGATTTCCTGAGCCTGAGCAGGAGTAGCAGTCTTACCTGTACCGATAGCCCATACCGGTTCGTAAGCCAGGATGATCTTGCTGAAGTCTTCAGCAGACAGAGAGAATACAGAAGCCAACTGAGCTTCTACAACTTCATTCTGTTTGTTAGCTTCACGTTCTTCCAGAACTTCACCGATACAGAAGATAGGTTTCAGGTTGTTAGCCAAAGCCAATTTAACTTTTTCTGCCAGGATTTCAACAGTTTCGTGGTAGTAAGCACGACGTTCTGAGTGACCCAGGATAACGTACTGAGCACCAGTTGAAGCAACCATTTCTGCTGAAACTTCACCTGTGTAAGCACCAGATGCTTTGTCTGCGCAGTTTTCTGCACCTACACCGATAATGTTTTTGTCTACGATCGGAGTTACAGAAGCCAGGTGAATAAACGGAGTACAGATGATAACGTCGCAGTTAGGTTTGTCTGCAGTCAATACTTCGTTCAATTCTTTAGCCAAAGCGATACCTTCTTGCAGGTTCTTGTTCATTTTCCAGTTACCTGCTACAATGTTTTTTCTCATTTTGTTTAAATTTTAAAAGGGTTTATATAATATTAGTTTTCTGTTTTTTCTTCTTCTTGCTTCTTTTTCCGTTTATGCCATTTCAGCCATGCCAGATCGCATAAGGTCAGAAATATCAGTGGTCCGGTAAACCATCCTATCACCTCTGCCAGTTTATGGCTGACGGTTTTCGGGTTTAGTGTCCCGATGGAAAGTTTATCCAGAGGAGCTTTCAGTACATATTCGTCCGGCAACTGGTTGTTGCTCCATTTATTGATGACGACTCCTTTTTTCAGCAATACCAGTCCGGGATTGGAACGAATTATTGTTTTCAAGGTAATTTCGTCTGTCAGAGCAAATGGATATTCTGCTCCTGTGTTGTCTTGCCAAATGGCAATATCTTCATCCGGTGAAGAGGTCAGGCAGAGGAAGCGATAGCCATGTTCTACACTGTAGTCGTATACCTCATTTATCAGATCGATTCCGCTATCATCTGCATTTTTCAAATAAGGCGCTACCAGCAGGAACGTATAATTATCATCATCCAGTACCATGTCTGTCAGGTCTGTTCCGTCTTCTTGCGAGATTATGGAGAAATCGTGAATAGGCGGCTCGTAGCCTTTCTCTTTGATACGGGTTTTAGAGTCAACGAATGTCCATGTCGAGTCTGAAGGGAAATTATCAATCGTAAATTCCTTTTCCACTCCGTCTTTTGCATAAATGAAGGTTGTTTCGTAAGTTGTTGGCTTTTCTCCTTCTGGAATTTCCATGCCTTTACGTATATCTGCCCCGATATGGTAAGGGCGGAAATCGAATACAGGAAGTTCGCGTATGCAGTATAATGTATAAAGGATAATAAATACTACGCCATAGAGAGCTACCAGCCAGTCAACTTTCTCACTGACAAGTTTAACGATGCCAGTCTTTCTCCATTTGAATACAGTAATGGCAGCAATAAGCAATACGATATTTTTCCCGAAGGTTTCCCAGTTGGTCAGAACTACGGCATCGCCAAAACAGCCGCAGTCGGAAATAGGATTCGAGATGGCAAGCCACAATGTCAGAGGTGTCATAAACGACATCACAAGCAACATCAGGGTGGGGGCCACTTTACGGTGTATTCCGAAGAGCATATAAAATCCCAATGCAAATTCAAATACGCCCATTACCATTGCGCCCAGATAAGGAAATGCGTCGGGAATTAGCTGGGAAAGTCCCCAGGCTTCTACATAGTCTTGTATCTTATATGCAGTACCATATGGGTCGTTGGCTTTGATGAATCCGGAAAAGATAAAGACACCTGCCAGCAGGAAGCGGCAAATGTTAACCCACACGAAAATAGCTCTATGTAAATGCTTATTCTCCAAATTCCAGTTTTATTAAAGCGAATACCGAATAGTTTATCATATCCATATAGTTGGCATCTATACCTTCAGACACCAATGTATTGCCGCTCAAGGCTTCTATTTGCTTGGTACGGTAAATTTTCATCAGAATCAGGTCGGTGTACGAAGTGATGCGCATGCTTCTCCACGCTTCATCGTAGTCATGATTCTTTGCCAGCATCAGTTCCAGTGCAGCTTTTGCATACTTGTCGTACAGGTCGAGAGCCTGTTGTTCGCTCATATCATCTGTTTCTGCATATCCCAGTTCCAGTTGGATAAGCCCGATGATACCATAGTTTATGATAGCGATAAATTCCGGTCGTATGCCTTCGTTGACCAGAGCAACACCTTTGATCTCGATACTCCGGATGCGGTTGGCTTTGATAAATATCTGGTCGGTAACCGAAGAGGGACGCATGATGCGCCATGCAGCACCGTAATCGTGCAGCTTTTTTGCAAACAAATCGCGACAGATTGCTATTACATGTTCAAATTGCTGTTTCGTATCTTTCATACACTTATATCCGAATATATGTCGCAAAGTTACGATTTTTCGGAACAACCGCGCAATAAAAATGCAACATTTGTCTAAAACTTAATATTTACTAAGGGTTTAAACAAAGGATGTTTTCTGGCGTTATATCTCAAAAAACGATTCCTAATTTGTATAGTTGAAGCTTTATGAAGACTCTGAAAATTACATTTATGATGTTGGCGGCAGCTTTATTGTTTGCATTGCCTTCGTGTAGTAAGGACGATGAAAATGTTGTTATCACTCCGGCCGCTGAGGTGGTCAGTGCTTTCAGTCAGAAATATCCGGATGTGAAGGATGTCAGATGGAATATTCTGGTAGGTGCCTACGAAGCTGAGTTTATTTATGATGGGGTATATGTGGAGAACGGGCAACATATTTCTTTAAATAAAGTGGAAGCATGTACATATATTAGCCAGAAAGGTAAATGGCAACGTTCCGACTTTGATTTGACACGCGATTATTTGAATACTGCTTCTACAGTTATTCCACAAGCTGTAAGAGAAGCTGTAATGGCAAAAGGATGGAAGGTGGAGGAAGTTAAGCTTTTCGATTGGGCTGATCGTACGGATTATTTTTACATAAAGTTTCATCAGTCGGATTCTGAACTTTTATTAAACTTTGATGGTACGCCTGTAAACTGGTAAAAATAACCGGAACTTGGGACTGACGGAATAGTATATTGTATTCTATGTTTAATATGTTTATGTACAATTTGTTATGTTGGTAAAACGTAGTGAAAAGGTAGCGCGGTTATCGTAAAACGTATTCTTGTAGTAGTTACTTATGAGTAGAGGTAACGGAAATGTGTTTACATTTGATGCAATAAATTATGTAACTATGAAAATGAAAACACTTTTGTTGCCTCTTTTTTGTGCCGTGTCGGCTATGCCACTGAAAGGTCAAAGCACTCGTATGGAAACTTTTTGCAATCCTCTGAACGTAGATTATACATACATGATTTACAATTCGGATAAAGATATTTCTTACCGTTCGGGGGCCGATCCGGCTGTTGTAGAATTTCGTGGTGAATATTATATGTTCGTAACCCGCTCGCATGGTTACTGGCATTCGACGGATTTGCAGAATTGGGAATTTATTCCGGCTCCGTCTAATTGGTATCCACAGGGGTGTAATGCTCCAGCCGCACATAATTATAAAGATTCTTTGCTTTACGTATGTGGAGATCCGTCGGGGTCGATGAGCATTCTTTATACCGACAATCCGAAAAAGGGAGAATGGAAGGGAGTACCTGCCATTTTACATGATTTGCAGGATCCGGATTTATTTATAGATGATGACGGTAAGGCCTATATGTTTTGGGGGTCATCGAATGTTTTTCCTATTCGTGGTATGGAATTGGACCGTAATCATCGTTTCCTTCCCAAGGGAGAGAAAAAAGAACTTTTCGGACTGGATCTGGAAAATCATGGTTGGGAAAGATTTGGAGAAAACCATGTGAGTGATTCCGATCTGGGCGGTTTTATAGAGGGACCCTGGTTGACTAAGCATAATGGTAAATATTATATGCAGTATGGTTCTCCGGGGACGGAGTTCAATGTATATGGCGACGGCGTGTATGTAGCAGACAGTCCAATGGGACCATATACTTATCAGCAGCATAATCCGGTATCGTATAAACCGGGAGGCTTTATGAATGGTGCAGGACATGGAAGCAGTGTGCTGGGACCTGATAGTACATACTGGCATTTTGCTTCGATGTCATTGTCTATCAATGTTAATTGGGAGCGTAGACTGTGCATGTTCCCTATGGGATTTGATCGTGACGGGATTATGTTTTGCGATACTCGCTTTGGCGATTATCCACATTATGCTCCGGCCGTTCCGGGTAAGAAGGGGGAATTTCGCGGGTGGATGTTGCTTTCATACAAGAAGCCGGTAACAGCATCGTCACAAGTTGGAACGTATAGTCCTGAAGGACTGACCGATGAAAAGACAAAGTCCTTTTGGCTGGCTGAGGCTAATGATGACGGGCAATGGGTGATGATAGACCTGCAGAAAGAGGCTGAGGTGTGTGCTATACAAATAAATTATCATGATTATCAGAGTAATATGTATGGCCGTTATGAAGGATTATATCATCGTTATTATGTAGAAGGCTCATCCGACGGACAGGTATGGAAGATACTGGTTGATCGTCGGAGAAGTTATAAAGATACTCCAAATGATTATGTGGAGCTTGCTCATCCTGCGAAAGTAAGGTATGTTCGTTACCGTAATGTTCATGTTCCTACTCCTCATCTGGCCATATCGGAATTACGATTGTTTGGTAAAGGGACAGGAAAAGCTCCTCATAAAGTGGAGGGACTGAAGTTAGTTCGTCAGTCGGACCGTAGAGATGTAGCTGTTAGTTGGAAACCTGTTCAAGGGGCACAAGGGTATAACGTGCTATGGGGTATTGCTCCCGATAAATTATATACCTGAGTTCGGGATAAGTTTAGAATAAGGCCAGTTGTTTTGAGTCCTCAATATAGTATCCTTGCAATGCATCCGGTTTGTTTTCAAAGAAAC